>NZ_JAJCVJ010000001.1:1500000-1708230 GCF_020567425.1 Salinirubrum litoreum
CCAGAGGCCGAGATCGTCCGGACGACCCACAGCGCGGTCGACCCCGACCGCCTGCTCGGCACCGGCCTGTTCGACGTGGGTCGGATGGGCGAGACCGCCGGCTGGAAGCGCGCACTGGACGAGGCGGAGCACGACCACGGCGAGGAGACGGCAGAGAGCCACACCGACCACGACGAGGATATCGACGCGACCCACGACCACGCCGACCACCGGCACCCGCCGGAGGAGTACGGCGTCTCCTCGTTCACCTACCGGCGACGCCGGCCCTTCCACCCCGAACGGGTCGCCGAAGTCCTCGGCGACCTGCCCGCGACCGTCGTCCGGTCGAAGGGCACCTGCTGGATCGCCGGGAGCGACCAGCAGCAGGTGTTCAGTCAGGCCGGTCCCTCGGCACGTGTGACGGCCACCGGCCAGTGGATCGCCGAGATGCCCGAACTCGACCAGCAGTTGTACCGGTCGAACCGGTCGGACCTCGACTGGGACGAGGAGTGGGGCGACCGCCGGACCGGCCTCGTCTTCATCGGCACCGGTGTCGACGAGGACGCGATCGTCGCGGCACTGGACGACGCCCTGCTGACCGACGCGGAACTCGCCGACTGGCGGTCGTTCTCCCCCGATCCGTTCCCGGCCGGGCCGGAGGCCGACGACGTGGTGCTGGCCGAGCCCTGACTCACTCCCTGCGTGTCTCCCGTCGGCTTCGAGCCGGATCGTGCCCCACGCCAACACGCGCGGCACGCATTGCCGTGACTGGGAGTTATATCCGACTGGAGATATATGCACGAGACACATGAGACGAGGCTTCAACACCCGAAGTCTACACGCCGGGCAGGACCCCGACCCCGCCACCGGGTCGCGCGCCCCGCCGATCTACCAGACCACCTCCTACGTCTTCGAGGACGCCGACTACGCCGCCGACCTCTACGCCCTCGAAGCGGACGGCGACATCTACTCGCGCATCTCGAACCCGACCGTCCGACAGTTGGAAGTCAGACTGGCGGACCTCTCGGGCGGGACCGGCGCGGTCGCCACGGCCTCCGGGATGGCCGCACTCGACGCCGCGACGACCGTCCTCGCCGAGGTCGGCGACAACGTCGTCGCCTCGGCCGACATGTACGGCGGGACGCAGACCTACTTCGAGAAGATGGCGACGCGCCGGGGCATCGAGACCCGCATCGTCGACACGCTCGACTACGACGCCTACGCCGACGCCATCGACGCCGACACCGCGTTCGTCCACGCCGAGACGCTGGCGAACCCCTCGCTCGTCACGCCGGACTTCGAGCGACTCGCCGAGGTCGCCCACGCGCAGGGCGCACCGCTGTTCGTCGACAACACCTTCGCCACGCCCTACCTCTGTCGGCCGCTGGAACACGGGGCCGACCTCGTCTGGGAGTCCACGACGAAGTGGATCCACGGCCACGGCACCACCATCGGCGGCGCGCTGATCGACGGCGGGTCGTTCCCGTGGGAACAGGCCGACTACCCCGAGGTCGCCGGCGACAACCCGGCGTACCACGACGTGGACTTCTCGGAGCGCTTTCCGGACGCCCCGCTCGCGGCGGCCGCGCGCTTCCGGTCGGTCCGGAGTCTCGGCAACGGCCAGTCGCCCTTCGACGCCTGGCAGACGATGCAGGGCCTGGAGACGCTCCCCCTGCGGATGGACCGCCACTGCGAGAACGCCCACCTCGTCGCCGAGTTCCTCCGAGACCACGAGGACGTGGCGTGGGTCACCTACCCCGGACTGGACGACCACCCGACCCACGAGAACGCCGCCGAATATCTCGCGGACTTCGGCGGGATGCTCACCTTCGGCCTCGACGGCGGCTACGACGCCGGCCGGCGACTGTGTGAGGAGACGGACCTCGCCAGTTTCCTCGCCAACGTCGGCGACGCGAAGACACTGATCATCCACCCGGCGTCGACCACCCACGCGCAACTCTCGCCCAACCAGCAGCGCGAGGCGGGCGTCCAGCCAGACATGCTCCGCCTGTCGGTCGGCATCGAGAGCGCGGAGGACGTGATCGCCGACCTCCGGCAGGGTATCGCGTCGGCGACCGACAGCGACGGTCCAGCGGGCGTGGCCGGCGGGACCGAAAGCACCACGGGGGACGCGCCCGACGACACGACAACATGACGACCCGCGACAGCGCCGACCTCGGCGCGTTCACCTTCGAGTGCGGGCAGGCCATCGACGACCTCCGGGTCGCCTACGAGACCTACGGCGAGTTCGACGGCGACAACGCGGTCCTCGTCTGTCACGCCCTGACCGGGAGCCAGCACGTCGCCGGGTTCGCGGGCGGCGGGAGCGAGACGAGTGGACAGGCCCGCGCGTGGTGGAACGACATCGTCGGCCCGGGGAAGGCCATCGACACGAACGACTACTACGTGGTCTGTGCGAACGTCCCCGGTTCCTGTTACGGCACCAGCGGTCCCGCCAGCGAGGGTCCGGACGGCGATCCCTACGGGACCGACTTCCCGCCGGTGACGGTCGGCGACTGGAGTCGCGCACAGCGCCGCCTGCTCGATCACCTCGGCGTCGGTCGTCTCCGCGCGGTCGTCGGGGGGAGCGTCGGCGGGATGAACGTCCTCGACTGGGCGGCCCGCTACCCGGACGACGCCGACCTGATCGTCCCGGTCGCCACCGCCGCGCGACTCGACCCGCAGTGTCTCGCCATCGACGCCATCGCCCGGCGAGCGATCACCACCGACCCGAACTGGCAGGGCGGGGCGTACTACGGCACCGGCGAGACACCGGACGACGGACTCGCGCTGGCCCGCCAACTCGGGCACGTGATGTACCTCTCGAAGGCGTCGATGGCGGACAAGTTCGGCCGGCGCTCGGCCGGGCGGGACGCCATCAGGGACACGTTCCCCTCCGATCCGGCGGCGGGCTTCTTCCCGTACCGCGACGTGGAGTCGTACCTCGACTACAACGCCGAGCGCTTCGTGGAGCGCTTCGACGCCAACAGCTACCTCTATCTGACGCGAGCGATGGACGACTTCGACCTCTCGGAGGGGTACGAGTCGGACGCCGACGCACTCGCCGCCTTCGAGGGCGAGGCGCTGGTGATGTCCTTCACGGGCGACTGGCACTTCACGACCGACCAAGCAGAGGAGTTGGCCGAGGCGTTCCGGACCTCGGACGTGGGTGTCGCCCACCACGTGATCGACTCGGACCACGGCCACGACGCCTTCCTCGTCGAACCGGAGAAGGTCGGCCCGCCACTGCGTGACTTCCTCGATTCGGGACTCGCCGGGCGGTCGGTGACCGACACGGTGGAGAGCGACGAGGACGACGAGAGCGACTTCGCGCCGGTCCACAACAGTCTGTTCTCGGGGTGAGCGTCAGCATCAGACGGCGGTCACCTCGCGTCACGGCTGTCGGCAGAACCTGCACAGGACGACTACCTTTACCCGCAGCGACGCCGAAGCCCGCGTATGGCAGACGACGACGAGCAACCGGGATTCGCCACACGCAGTCTCCACGCCGGACAGGAACCGGACCCCGCCACCGGAGCGCGGGCACCACCCATCTACCAGACGACCTCCTACGTCTTCGACGACGCGGAGGACGCCGCGAAGCAGTTCGCCTTAGAGAAGGAGGGCCACATCTACTCGCGGCTGATGAACCCGACCGTCGGGATGTTGCAGGAGCGACTCGCCTCGCTCGAAGGCGGCATCGGCGCGGCCGCGACCGCCTCCGGGATGGCCTCCTTCGACCTCGCCAACTTCCTGCTGGCCGAAGCGGGCGACAACATCGTCTCCTCCTCGTCGCTGTACGGCGGCACCTACACCTACCTCACCCACACCGTCGAGCGCCGGGGCGTCTCGACGCGGTTCGTGGACACCCTGGACTACGACGCCTACGCCGAGGCAATCGACGAGGACACCGCCTACGTCCACTTAGAGACCATCGGCAACCCCGCCTTGGTCACGCCGGACATCCAGCAGATCGCCGACATCGCCCACGAACACGGGACGCCGCTGTTCGTGGACAACACCTTCGCCACCCCGTACCTCTGCCGCCCGCTCGAACACGGCGCGGACCTCGTCTGGGACTCCACGACGAAGTGGCTCACCGGGTCCGGGTCGACGGTCGGCGGCGCACTCATCGACGGCGGGTCGTTCCCGTGGGCGGAGTACGCCGACGACTACCCCGAGATCGCCAAGCCGAACCCGGCCTACCACGGCGTCAACTTCGAGGAGCGGTTCGGCCAGGCCGCGTTCACCTACGCCGCCATCGCCCGCGGCCTGCGTGACCTCGGAAACAGCCAGTCGCCGTTCGACGCGTGGGTCACCCTCCAGAAACTGGAGTCGCTCCCGATGCGGATGGAGCGTCACTGTGCGAACGCGCAGGTCGTCGCGGAGTTCCTCGAGGACCACCCGCAGGTCGCGTGGGTCGACTACCCCGGCCTGGCGTCCCACGAGACGCACGCGGAGGCCTCCGAGTACCTCGACGGCGGCTACGGCGGCATGATCGCCTTCGGACTCGCCGGCGGCTACGAGGCCGCGAAGGGGACCGTCGAGGGCGTCGAACTCGCCTCGCTGCTGGCGAACGTCGGCGACGCGAAGACGCTCGTCATCCACCCCGCCTCGACCACCCACCAGCAGTTGACCGACGAGGAGAAGCAGGCGGCCGGCGTCACCGACGACATGGTGCGCCTGTCGGTCGGCATCGAGGACGCCGACGACATCGTCGCCGATCTGGATCAGGCGATCACGGCGGCGTCGCGGTAACGCCACCCTCACTCGCTTCTGCGGCCGGTCACCGCTCCAGCATGAGTTCGTAAGCGAGTCCGAAGACGAACAGTCCCAGCGTCGTCTCGACGAACGGGTCGGCGTGGAGCAGGAGACACTCCAGCGAGACGTTCATCCGCTCGCCACTCGGCAAGACGCAGAGAACCGAGAAGGCGAGACCGGCAGCCGCGAGGGCCGTACGGACGAGTCGCGTGAGGAATCCGAACACGACGCGAGGTGGTCCCGGCTTCCGGCATAAACGTCCGGACGTGGGAGCCGGGTCGTGCCGCCTCGCTCAGTCGAGTTCGACACGCCCGCTCGTCGCACTCCGGAGGCGGTCCCGGAGGGCGTCGGCCTCGGCGACCGGCACGCGCACGGCGAACGACACGTCGGACTCGTAGCTGGCTTCGAACTCGACGCCTTCACTCTCCAAGATGCCGCGGACCGTCCCGGAGTCGTCGTACTCGCAGGTCGCCGTGAACCGCTCGTGGGGGACTTCCTCGACGACGCCGGCCGCGTCGACCGCCTCTTTCACGGCCCGTGAGTAGGCTCGCGCGAGACCGCCGACGCCGAGGTTGGTCCCGCCGTAGTAGCGCGTGACGACCACCGCGAGATTTCTGAGATCGCGCTGCTGGAGGACGTTCAGCGCGGGCTTGCCGGCGGAACCGGTCGGTTCGCCGTCGTCCGACGCGTACTCGCGGAGCATCACGTCGCCGGGCGCGCGGTCGGCCGATGGCTCGCCTGCGGGGACGCGGTACGCGGGGACGTTGTGGGTCGCGTCGGGGTGTGCCTCGCGGATCTCGGCGACGAACGCCTCGGCCGCCTCGACGGTGTCGACCGGTGCGACGTAGCCGACGAACTCGGAGCCCTGGACCTCGAAGCGTGCCTCGGCGCGGCCGGCGACGGTGTGGAATGTGTCGGTCATGCTGTGGGTGGCAGTGGGTCGGGGGCGGAGTCGGGAAGCGGCGGACGAGTCACGACAGTTCGACCGACCGGACGAAGTCGAGATCGACGAGTGCGTTCAGCAGGTCGCCCGGGAGCGGTTCGTCGGTGATGACGTACAGTTTGGGGTCGTCGGTGAACTCCGGGTCCTCGCTGATCGTCTGGCGGATCGAGATGTCGTAGTCGGCGATCAGCGTCGTGACCTGTGCGACGATGCCCGGTTCGTCGGCGTCGGCGACGCCCACGGTGAGGACGGTGAGGTCGAGCACCGGCGCGAGGTCCATCAGACTCGGGATCGCGGAGATGTTCCGGAAGATGCGCGTCAACTCGGGGTCGTCGAGGATGGCGTCGGTCGTCGAGTCCACGACCCGGCGGTCCACGCCGATCTCGCGGGCGATGCCGGTGTTGGGGATCTCGATCCCCCCGGAGACGACCCGGCCGTCCTCGTTCACCGAGAAGCCGCGTTCGAGCAAGAGACGGATGACCGCCTGCTGGCTCGGGCTCCCCTCGAACTTCTCCATGATCTCGTCGAACATTCGTCCTGGGCTGGGACCGTCGGGAACTTAGCACTGTGGTTGCCGGTGGCTCCACGAGAGAGGTGCCGGGGACCCACGGCACGACGGGAAGTTTCAACTACGGTCCGCCTGCATCGAGTCGTATGCCCGAACTCCAGTCCTGCTACTTCTGTGGCGAGATCGGCGACGCGCTGACCGCCGTCGACGTGGTGCCCGCCGCCCTCGCCGACGAGTCCACCCAGCGGACGGTCGTCGTCTGCTCGACCTGCCAGCGAAAGCTCGACGCCGTGCTCGCTCCCCTCCGAGACCTCGCCACCGCAGGCGCGACTGGCGAGGCCGACGTGGACGACGACACGACAGCGGAGCACACCGCACCGACCGAGGAGGACGCGGCCGGAACAGCCGAGGTCGGCGAGCCGAACGACGCCGACGGCACCATCGACGCCGAGAGTCCCCTCGCGCCGACGGACCACGTCGACGAGTCGACAGACGACACCGGGTCGGGCGGCATAACCTTCGCGGACGCCGCCGGGGCGTCGGACGACGCGACCGACGAGCAGGGCGACGGTATCGAGTTCTCGGGCAGTGCCGACACTGCAGACGACGAAGCCGACGACACCCGCCTCGGTGGTACCGACGGCGACTCCGACGCCGCGCTCGGTAGCGAAGACGAGGCCGCGGCCGACGAGACGGAGACACCGAGCGACGACTCCTCCGAGGACTCGCAGACAGCGAGCGAGGAAGCGTCTCCCGGCGACGCCGCCGCAGACGCACCCAGAGACGACCCGCCGACCGGCTACCGGAAGGTCGTCAGACTGCTTCAGAATCGGGAGTTCCCGGTCGAGCGCGAGTCGTTCGTCGACCTGGCGTCGAACGCCTACGAACTGGAGGAGTCGACCGTGTCGGCGTCGCTGGATCGACTGGTCGAGCGCGGGGCGCTGGTGGAGTCCGACGGGCAGTTGCAGAAACCCTGAGTAGCAGAGGCCACCCGCGCGCCGGTCCGCCTCAGAGATCGCCTTTCGTACTCGGGGTGTCCGACCGGCGCTCGTCCAGTCGGGTCGCGTCGTCCAGCGTTCTGGCGAGACCCTTGAACAGCGCCTCGACCTCGTGGTGGGCGTTCTCGCCCGTCACCTCGGCGTGGAGCGTCAGGCCGGCGTTCGTCGCCAGCGAGCGCGCGAAGTGCTTGCCCATGTGACTCGTGAACTCGCCGACGCGTTCCTGTGAGAACTCGCCCTCGAAGTGGAAACTCGGACGGCCCGAGACGTCCACGACGACCGAGGCGACCGCCTCGTCCAGCGGGACGCGCCGGTCTGCGAAGCGGCGGATGCCACGCTTGTCGCCGAGTGCCTCGTCGAACGCCTCGCCGAGGACGATCGCCACGTCCTCGACCGTGTGGTGGTCGTCGACGTGGAGGTCGCCGTCACACTCGACGGTGAGGTCGAACAGGCCGTGCTTGGCGAAGGCGGTGAGCATGTGGTCGAAGAAGCCGATGCCGGTGTCGACGCGGGCGTCGCCGTCGCCGTCCACGTCGAGCGTCAGGTCGATTGCCGTCTCGCTCGTCTCGCGCGACACGGCGGCCGTCCGGTCCATACCGCCTCTCCTCGCTCCCGGCCCATGACGGTTGCGCTCCCCTCGGCCGTCTCGTTGGCGCTCGCTCCGGCAGTCGCACGTCCGACAGCCGTCTGCCGTGGTTTCATGCGAACAGTTGTCGTATCGGGTGGTATGACCGTCAGCACCGATCTCCTGGCGATCAGCAGTCTCGCCGGTGGCGTCCTGCTGTGTTCCTCAGCGACGGTCGTCGGCGTCGCGCTCGGGCTTCCGGCGCTCGCACTCGGAGTCTGTCTGGTCGTGGTCTCGCTCGTCGACCGCGCCCGCCGGTACGCCGGCGGCCACGCCGAGTCGGGCCACGGCACCGACTCGGGGGGACTCCCGTGATCCTGACGAGCGTGAAGACGGCGGCGTTGACCGTCTACACGTTCCTCGTCGGTGGCCTGCTCGTCGCCTCGCAGTCGCCCGGCGCGATGGTGCTCGGTGTCGGTCTCTGTTGTGTCGTCGCGCTGGTACTCATCCGGGGACTGGGAACGACCGCGACGAACTGAGTCGGCTGCGGTCGTTCAGGCGTCCATCGCCTCGCGGAGCGTGAACCGGCCCTCGTAGAGTGCGGTGCCGACGACGACCGCGCTCGCGCCGGCCTCGCGGAGCGCCCGCACGTCGTCGACCGAGGCGACCCCGCCACTGGCGATCACGGGAATCTCGACCGCCTCGACCAGTCGCTCGACGCCTTCGGTTCTGACGCCCGCGAGTCGTCCCTCCACGTCGACGTCGGTGAAGAGGATGCCACCCGCGCCGAGGTCCTCGTAGCGCTCGGCGGCCTCGGCCGGGTCGAGACCGGTGCCCTCAGTCCACCCGGAGACGACGACCTCGCCGTCTTTCGCGTCGAGGCTCACGACCACGCTGTCGGGGTGGACCTCGCTGATCTCGGCGACGATCTCGGGCGTCTCGACGGCGGCGGTCCCGAGGATCACGCGGTCCACGCCCCGGTCGAGGAGGTCGATGGCGTCCTCGGCCGTCCGGATACCCCCGCCGAGTTGGATCGGCACGTCGACCGCCTCGCGGATGGCCTCGACTGCGGGCGCGTTCTCGCGTTCGCCCTCGAAGGCACCGTCGAGGTCCACGAGGTGGAGGCTCTGTGCGCCCTCGGCGATCCAGCGTTCGGCGGCCTCGACCGGGTCGCCGTAGCGTTTCTCCGTCCCGCGTTCACCCTGCACGAGTTGGACGACCTCGCCGTCTTGCATATCGACGGCGGGGACGACCTCGAACTCCGGAAAGTGGCTCATACTGGTGGTGGGACCGGTGTGGTGGTGAAGACTACGATTGTGGCTGGATCGGGGGGTCGGTGCTCGACTGTGGTGACTACTGTCGGGAGAGAAATGGATTCACAGACCGGAACTGCGACAGCACCGCAAACCGCGACAGCACCAGCAACGCTACTCGATCCGGTACAAACGGAATATTCGACCGCGACAGCACAGCACCTCAATCCTCCCCAGCCTCGGCTCGCTCTCCGCACCGCCCGCGAGCCTCCCTCGCACGTCTGGCGAGAGACACGCTCGCGCTGATCCGACTGGTCCACCGCGAGTTGCACGATGCGTCGCAGAATCCACCGGGTGGGACTGAAAGGGGCCGACCGCTCGACCCATCCCCGACGCCGGTAGCACCGGAGGGAAGGCGAGCCGGCTTGCCGGCTCGCCTGACTGAGGAGCGCCCCAAGTCGCGGATGGTCGAGCGGTCGGGGGCTTTCACCTCTCGTCGTCCGCGACTGATTCAGCAGAACCCACATCGTACGGGGGCTTTCACTCCTCGGTGTCTGCGACCCACTCGGCAGAATCAATCTCTCACGGGAGCTTTCGCCCCTCGTCGTCGCCACCCGATTGGACCGACTCAATCGAATCTTCGCAAACGTCGTACTCGTCAGACACGTCTCACAGATCGACCACACAAAAAGAACCGGCGTCGTCGGCGTCGTAGTCGTCGAAGCCGCCGAAACCGCATCGTCGGCACACCGCGACCGGACAGCCCTAGCGGATCACGTCGAGGCCGTTGTTCTGCTCGACCTCTTCGCGACCGCCGTCGGACTGCCACGAGTTCGCGTTCTGTTTCGCGTCGAACTCCGAGTCAGCAGATTCGATGCTCTGGCGGGACTTGTCGGCCTGCTTCTGGGTGCTCGGGCCGAGTACCTGCGCGGACTGGACGCCCGTCATGATCGCCATGACGCGCACCTTGCCCTTGTACTCGTCCTGGATCCGTGCGCCCCAGATCACGTTGGCGCTGGCCTCCAGTCGCTCGGTGATGTTGTCCGCGATGCCCTCGGCCTCTTTCAGCGTGAGGTCCGGGCCACCCGTGATGTGGACGAGACCGCCGGATGCGCCCCGGTAGTCCACGTCCAGCAGTGGGTGGTTCATCGCGTCGTTCACCACTTCCTGCGTCTTGTTCTTGTCCTGTGTCTCCCCGACGAGCATCACCGCCACGCCACCCTGGTTCATGATGGTGGACATGTCGGCGTAGTCGAGGTTGATCAGGCTCGGCTGGGTGATCGTCTCCGAGATCCCCTTGACGGTCTCGGCGATGATCTGGTCCATCACCGAGAACGCCTTCCCGATGGGCAGGTTCGGGACGTAGTCGAGCAGGCGGTTGTTGTCGAGGACGATGATCGAGTCGGCCTCGTTGCGAAGCTTCTCGAGACCTTCCTCGGCTTTCACCGTCCGGGCGCGCTCGACGTTGAACGGCGTCGAGACCATCCCGACGACGATCGCACCCTGCTCTTTGGCGATCTTGGAGACGACCGGCGCGGCGCCGGTCCCGGTCCCGCCACCCATCCCGGCGGTGACGAAGACCAGGTCGGCGTTGCCGATGACCTCCTTGACCGTCCCCTGTGCCATCTCCGTGGCGCGCTCCCCCATCGAGGGGTCGCCACCGGCACCCAGCCCCTGCGTGAGCGACTTGCCGACCAGGATCTTCGTGTCGGCTTCGATCATCTTCAGGTGCTGTTTGTCGGTGTTGATGGCGATCGTCTCCGCGCCTTCCACACCGATGTTGTAGAGCCGGTTGATCGTGTTGTTGCCGGCACCACCACAGCCGACGATGACGATTCGGGGGTCCCCGAACTCGTCGTCGTCCATGTCCGCGTTCATCTCCCGCTTCTCGGCTTCCGCGTTGTCGAGGGCGTCCTGCACGATATCCTGCATCGTTACACCTTGGCCCAGCTACGCTTCGTGCCGTTGTTCGACTCGCGGTTCTCCCGCTGTTCGTTGAGCATCTCGCGGACTGCCGAGCGGATGGCTTCCGAGCGATTCGGGAACTCTCCCGTCTCCACCATCTGTTCGACCTCCTCGATCTGCTGCTTCGGAATCCGTAGTGTCACACGCTCCATGGTTTGCATTCCCCCGGTAAGACGGTACGACGGACGCGCCGTGTCGCGCCGGGTGACCCGACACGCGCGTTCCGTGCGACCGTCGTACACACCGAAACCGCACGACGTGAGAGGGCTATCCCACGCGGCCCCGGTCTGTAAGACGACCGTCTTACGCGACCGTAATCACAGACTGACGGGTTATAAAGATTACGGCGGTCGTAAGACAATCGTCCGATTCCGGCGTTTGCGGACGTTTCGAGACTGTTTACGACCGTTCTAGCACGTCGGCCGCCGGCGTCCGGCGGCCACACCCCGGGCAGAAGGCCCAGTCAGAGCGCAGTTCGTCGCCGCAGTCACAGAAGACTCGGTGGGTCGCCTTCTCGCCGCAGTTCGGGCAGTAGACGTGCTCTGCACCCATGTTTTCGCCACACTGCCCACACGTCTTACGCGCCGATTCGGGGTCGTTCTTCGGCCGCTCGTCGTCGTTTGCAGGACGTGTCTTACGCGACTCGGCGTCGGTCGTCTGCTCGACGGACGCGTCGGCGTTCTGTGCGGAGACGCCGTCGAGCGAGACGTTTACTGTGAACTCAGGGCTCTGCCGCGCCGGGTGACCGACCGGAGCCTCCCGCGCGTCCAGTCGCTCGGCGAGCAGTTCGTCGATACGGTCGGACAGCACCGCGTCGAGACTGCCCGGGTGTGGCTCCTCGGCAGTGGTCGCGTCGGTCGTCCCGGGCGTGCCGGTCCCACCGGTCGTGTCGGTCGGAGTCGACTCGCTCGGGCCACGCTCCGCGTCGAGGTACGCGCGCAGTGCCTCGCGCATCACCTCGCTCTTGGAGGCGTCGAACTCCTCCAGACGGCGGACGAGGTCGTCGTCCGCTCGGAACGTGATCTTGCTCATCGTCCGACGCATCTGCGTCTGGGTATTTTAATCTTCCTGCCGTGTCTGACGCCTGTCTGTCGAACCGTCGCCGAGGTGGGCTGGCTCCGGTGAGTCGGCCCACGGCGGGAGTGTCACACCGAACCACGCCGACGGCGAAGGGAAATTCTTAAACACACATCGTGTCCTACGTAGGAGTGCGACCGGGTTTAGCTCAGCCTGGCAGAGCAGCCGACTGTAGATCGGCTTGCCCCCCGTTCAAATCGGGGAACCCGGACTCGCGGTGTCACACGCACCGTCTTCTCCCGATTTCCCCCACCACGACCGCAGAGACCGTGGTGTATCGTTTCACGGAACTGCTTTACGGCTCCCCCGCCCAGTCGGCGTATGGACTACGAAGCGAGCCTCGACAGGGCGCTCGACGAGGTGCCGGACCTCGGCGGTTCAGACGAGCGTCTCGTCGTCCCCGACGCTCAGGCACAGAAAGACGGCGCGTTCACACGACTGACGAACCTCTCGGCCATCGCCGACGCACTGGCCCGCGATCCCGAACACCTCCACCGGTCGATCCAGCGCGAACTCGGGACGAACGGCCAGTACGAGGACGGTCGTGCGCGCTACAACGGGAACTTCTCCGGGAGCGACTTCGACGCCACCGTCCGGAGCTACATGGACGAGTACGTCCTCTGTTCGGAGTGTGGCCTGCCGGACACCCGCCTCGTCACCGAGGGGCGCAACCAGATGCTCCGGTGTGACGCCTGCGGGGCGTTCCGCCCGGTCGCCAAGCGCAGTTCCAGCAGCCAGCGCACCGAGCGCCCGGACGTCGAGGAGGGGCGCACCTACGAGGTCAAGATCACCGGCACCGGCCGCAAGGGCGACGGTGTCGCCGAGAAGGGCAAGTACACCATCTTCGTCCCCGGCGCACAGGAGGGCGACGTGGTACAGATCTACATCGAGAACATCTCCGGCACGCTCGCGTTCGCCAAACTCGTCTGATCCGGTTCTCGCAGGCTGTTTTCGCGGAGCGACCACGTCCGACAGCGACGCCTCACCCCCCGACGCGACCGACCGTCACCTCGAACGGGACGACCTCGACGCGGCGGTAGTCGCCGTCGGCCATCTGTCCGACGACCTCGCGGCCCATCTCCCGCCACTCCCGACGGAGGGCGTCGAACTCCGACGACGTGAGCTGTCGCCGGAGTTCGGTCTCGTGGCGATCCAACCCCTCGCCGGTCGCCTTCTGTCTCGCGCTCTCGACGTGGTGTTCGTCGTAGGGTGGCTCGACACGCTTCTCGTGGTAGTAGGTGCGCGTCCGCACGTCCGACAGCCCTGTCTCACGGAAGCGTCGGGCGACCGTCTCGCCGAGTGCCACGTCGGTCTCGACGCCCGCGAGGTACGCCTCGCGGACCTGCGACTCCAGCGTGACCTCCCTGTCGACCGTCGAGTCGACACCCACCTCGGCGTTGTTCGGTTCGACGGCCGCGACGAGATCACTGGAGACGCGGGCGAACTCCCGGAGTGCTGGAGTCGGATCGGGCAGGTTGACCAACAGTGCCTGACAGACGACGAGGTCGGCACAGTCGTCGCGGAGTGGGAGGCGCGTCGCGTCGCCCGCGACCGGGGAGAAGTCCGGCGAGTCGGCACCTCCGAATTCGTCGTCGCTCTCGTCGTCACCCCCACCGAGTTCCTCGCGCGCGACGGCCAGCAGGTCGGTGTCGGCGTCGACGCCGACGACCTCGGCCTCCGACTCCTCGCGCAACACACCGGAGAGTTCGCCGGTGCCACAGCCGACGTCGACGATCCGGTCTCGGCTATCGAGCGCGAGATCGGCGAGCGCCGCGCGGGAGTCGGCCCACATCCCCGCGCGGGTGCGGGCGAGATACTCGGCCGAGAATCTGCGCATCTAGGCGTGCCACTCGCGGACGCGGTCGATGTTCCACGCGAAACTCTTACCGTCCTCGGTCGGCGTCTCCAGGACGAGCGGAACGTCCACGAGGTCCGGATGCGTGAGGAACGCGCGCATCCCGTCCTCGCCGATCAATCCCTCGCCGATGTGGGCGTGTTCGTCCTTGTTGGTGCCACAGGCGTGTTTCGAGTCGTTCAGGTGGATGCACTCGAGGTGGTCGAGGCCGACGACCTCGTCGAACGCCCGGACCGTCTCCTCGACACCCTCCGGGGTCGAGAGGTCGTAGCCCGCCGCGAAGGCGTGGGCCGTGTCGAGACAGACGTCGAGATCCTGCTGGCTCTCCTCGAGGACGGTGGCGAGATGTTCGAAGTCGCCGCCGAGTTTCGTCCCACTGCCGGCGTCGGACTCGATCAGGACGGTCACGCCGTCCGGCACGTCGAGTTCGTCCAGCGCGGAGACGGCGTTCGACAGGCCACCCTCGACGCCCGCGCCGGTGTGTGCGCCGAGGTGGACGTTGACGTAGCTGATGTCGAGTTTGTCGGCGGCGTCGACCTCCTGCTGCATCGAGTCGATCGACTTCTCGCGCAGGCCGTCTTTCGGCGTACAGAGGTTGACGAGGTACGACGAGTGGATGACCCACGGCCCGTCGAGCGAGTCGGCGGTGCCCTCGCGGAAGCGCTCGGCCTCCTCGTCGCCGATGTTCGGGTCCTGCCAGACCTGCGGTGAGTGGGTGAATATCTGTCCGCAGTTCCCGCCCACGTCGAGTTGGTTCTCGACCGCGTTGTCGACCCCGCCAGCGATGGATACGTGTGCTCCGACGCGCATACCGGGGGAATGTGGGTGGTCGGCAAAGGCGCTTCGCTCTCGGGCGTGTCGGCATCGGGTCGGTGTGGCTCGATCGCCGCGCAGTCGGTGTAATACGCCGGTACGCCGCCGAGACGTATCAGTTCGACTTCCGTGTCAGGTGTCGTCGTGTGTCGTGGCCGTATCCGTGGTATCGAGTATCACACGCTCGGCACATCAGCGTCCAAACACATATTATCGCGCCGACCGAGGTGGGAGTATGACCGAGTCAGCCGGCCTCGCGGTCGGTGAGACCGCACCGGAGTTCACCGCCCCGCTGGTGCACCCGGACGGCACGACCACCGACACCCCGCTCTCGGAGTTGCTCGCGGAGCGGCCCGTCCTGTTGTCGTTCTACACCGTCGACTTCAGCCCGGACTGCATCGAGGAGTGGTGTTCGTTCCGCGACTTCGACTGGTTCGCCAGCGGCGAGCAGGTGTCGGTCGTGGGCATCAGCAAGTCCGGTCCACGGCTCCACCGCTCCTTTATCGACCGCCTCGATCTGGGCTTCCCGCTGTACTCCGATCCGAACCTCGACGTGGCGAAGGCCTTCGGCGTGGACTACCGCGCGTTCAAACTGTTCTCGCGGTCGCGCCGGTCCTGCTTCCTGATCGACACCGACCGGACGATCCGCTACCGCTGGGTCGGCGAGCACTGGCTCGACCCGACGCGGGACACCCCGCCCGTGGGCGAGATTCACGACGCCATCCGCGAGGAACTGGGCGACCCCGACACCGAGCAGTTCGGCATGGGTGGCTTCTGACGTTGCTCGTCTCGGCGGGCGGACCACCTCGGCAAGAGGCCGAGGTGTCCGTTCAGACCACCCCGGCATGAGGCCGAGGTGTCCGTTCAGACCACCCCGGCATGAGGCCGAGGTGTCCTCTCAGACCACCCCGGTAAGAGGCCGGGCTGTCCTCTCAGACCACCCCGGCATGAGGCCGGGCTGTCCTCTCAGACCACGTCGCCTCTGACGGTCGTCCCGGTCTGTTCGGCGCGGTAGGCGCGCATCGCGTCGGCCGCGTCGCTCGCCTCGCCTTCCTCGACGCCGAGCATCTCCAGTGCGCCCGAGAGCGTCGGGAACGGGAGTTCGCCGCCGCGTAGTTTCTCGAAGGACTCCTCGGCGACCTGTCCGTCGGCCCAGAGTTGGACGCCACGGGGATCGAGAATCTGCTCGTAGCGGTCGCGGGTCAGCGCGCCCTTCAGTCGCTGGGTCACGTTGTCGTCGAAACTCGCGTTGCAGACTTCGAGGTGGATCGGTTCGTCCTCGTCCAGCAGGTGCGCGGCGAGACAGCGCTCGGGTGCGGCGTGGCCGTTGTCGTTCGCCCGGACGTACTCGGGGTACTGCTCGGCCCACTCGGCGCGGACCGACCGACCGACGCCCTTCACGCCGAGTTCGCGCTCGAAGCGCTCGGCCGCCTCGCCGTCGCCTCGCAGGAGGATGTCTTTGGTGACGTACACGTCGAGGCGGTCGATGGGATCGAGGCCGAGTGCCACGTCGCCGTAGACCCACACCTCGCGGATCGGGACCGGCAGGGTGTCGGACTCGACGGTCTCGATCAACTGCGCTACGCGGTCGAGGGCGGCGTCACGGTCCATACGGGTGGTGGGTGGTGGGTGGGGAAAACGGTTTCCGACGATACTCGGAGGGATACGTTTTCGATGTGGATTCTGGTGGCTCGGTCGTCGGCACGAACTCGGTCGAATCGGTCGTGGAGAAATCGGTCGAATCGGTCGTGAACAACTCAGTCGAATCGGTTACAGACAACGAGGGGTGAAAGCCCCCGACCGCTCGACCCGCCGCGACTTGGTGCGCGCTTCCCTCACGAGGGCGCGTCGCTTCGCTCCGCGCCCTCGTTCAGTCCAGTGCTACCGGCGTCGGGGCGGGGTCGAGCGGTCGGCCCCTTTCAGTCCCACCCGGAATTTGGCGACCCATCGTGTCGTCACTAGTCGTCACCCGGAATCACGTCGAGATTTGGAACCCGGTTCTCTCGTAGTCCCCACACCTCCCCGACTGCTGAGCGACCGACCTGCGAGCAGGCCCTCGCTGTCGCTCGGACACTGCTCGGTGTCGGTCGCCACCAGATCGCGTCCTGTCGGGGTTCCGGAATCGGCCGGAACGGGTGACGAACGGGCTGTCTGTGAGTGGGATAAAAGTGTCCGAGTTTTTTATAAACCCCGAGTTGCATGCGATTCGGCTCACAAATCGGCGCGCGCGAGGAACGTGCGCGAGGGAGGGGACCGGGCAGTGCGGAGAGGTCCCCGAGGCTGGGGAGGATCGAGGTGCGGTGCTGTCGCGGATGCGGTGGCGGGTGCGGTGCGGGGCTGTGCTGTCGCGGTCGTCTCGTCGGTGTGCTAGCAATCGTAGCGGTGCTGGTGCTGTCGCGGTTCACGGTGCGGTTCCCTGCGCTAGCAATCGTCGCGGTGCTGTCGCGGTCTGCGGTACTGTCGACGTAGCAGTCAGAGTCACAGTCCCAGCCAGCAGTCACCCCACCACGATCCCACCACACCGAGTATCACGAGTATCACGAGTATCACGAATCACGCCGAACGTACAGCGTCTTCTCGCAGGTCGCGTGCACAACACCATCCTCGTCGACCACCTCCACCTCGTACACCCGGTCCATCGACTCCCCGCGATCCAGCGAGGTCCGAATCTCCCGAATCTCGCTCGTCGTCAGTCGAAAGTCGGCGTACAGCGTCGACTCGCCGGGCTTCCGGAACTCGATCTCGGCGGACTTGTCCCAGACGGTGAACGCCGACCCCAGCCGACGCTTCAGCATCACCATGTAGATCGGATCGACCGCGCCGTAGATGCTCCCGCCGAAGGTGGTGCCGACGAGGTTCCGGGTGCGCCAGTTGCGCGGGATCACGACCTGCACGCGCGACCAGTCCTCGGCGATGTACCGGACGCGAGCGCCGGTGCCGCGATAGGCCGGAAAGCGGTTGAAGACGTGTCGCCAGAGGCGGGTCCGGAGGGATTCCATGCGGGCACTGCTCGCGGTCGCCGGAAAACCACACCGATCTGTCGAAGGCGAAACCGTCATGCCCGCCGGCGGGCAACGCCGGGGTGATGGAGTGCGACAAGTGCGGCCGCGACGCGGTGATGCACGCCGGCTACTCCGGGGCACACCTCTGTGGCGACCACTTCTGTGCCACCGTCGAGAAGCGTGTCCGCCGACGAATCCGCGAGGACTCGCTCCTCCCGGACGACGCCACGCCCGACGACCCGGTGACGTGGGTGATCGGCCTCTCCGGCGGGAAGGACAGCGTCGTCCTCACCGAGATTCTGGCGGACACCTTCGGCCGAGACCCCTGCGTCGAACTGATCGCGCTGTCGATCCACGAGGGTATCGAGGGCTACCGCGACGAGTCGCTCGACGCCTCGAAGGAACTCACGGCCGATCTGGACATCCACCACGAGGTCGTCACCTACGAGGAGGACCTGGGCGTCCGGATGGACGACGTGGTGGAGAAGGACCCCGAGAACATGGCCGCCTGCGCCTACTGCGGCGTCTTCCGCCGGGACCTCTTGGAGAGCTACGCCGAGGAACTCGGCGCGGACCTCCTGCTCACGGGTCACAACCTCGACGACGAGGCCGAGACCGCGCTGATGAACGTACTGGAGGGCGACGTGAAACAGATCGCCAAGCACTTCGACGCGAGTCTCGGCCCGATGGACGAACGCGCCGAGACCGAGCACTTCGTCCCGCGGGCCAAGCCCCTGCGGGACGTGCCGGAGAAGGAGGTGGCGCTGTTCGCCCACCTGCAGGATCTGCCGGCCCACATCACCGAGTGTCCCCACGCCAGCGAAGCGTATCGCGGCGAGGTGCAGGAGGTGATGCTCGGGTTGGAGGAGAACCATCCCGGCACGCGCCACTCGATCATGGCCGGCTACGAGGAACTGGCCGAACTGGCGGCGAGTCGGTACGGCGAAGATTCCGACGGGAGCGACCTCGGTGAGTGTGAACGCTGTGGCTCGACGACGGGGCGGGACGTCTGTCGGAAGTGTCGGCTGATCGAAGCTGTCGAAGCTGTGTGAGACGTGTTGGTTTTTGATCGGGAGACGGTCGGTGGATGCTGTCGAACCGTCGACTGCGACTGAGACTGCGACTGCACCGCGAACCGCGACCGTGACTGCTACGTCGACAGCACCGCAGACAGCGACAGCACCGCGACGATTGCTAGCGCGGGGAACCGCACCCGCACCGCGACTGTTAGTAGCGCATCTACCAGCGGAACCGCGACCGCACCCGCACAGCACCGCAATCGCACGAGCCACGAACCCCCAACCGACTGCGTGACTCACGGGAGCGCGCCCACGAGGGGCGCGCTCGGTTGCGTTACTCGTCCCTCGCGTGCGCGTCGGGGTCGCGCACGCGCCGACCGCACCGCAACAGCACTGCCAACTCTCCACCACAACTCACGACACACTTACCAGTCGCATGGGCTGGCGCGACCTCTGTGTCGCGCCGACGGTCGCAGGGAGGCGTTCACGCTGAAACCGACTGGTCCACCGGGAGTTGCGTGCGCCTTCACAAACTCGGGTGGGACTGAAAGGGGCCGGCGGTCTCGTGAGGGAACCGAACGAGACGTTGGAGAGCTTTGCTCTCCAGTACTCTCGACTGGTCCCCGACGCCGGTAGCAGAGCGAGACCTCCGGTCTCGCCAGCAGTCGGGCGACTCCCGTGTCGCCCGACGACACGGGACTGAACGAGGGCGCGGAGCGAAGCGACGCGCCCTCGTGAGGGAAGCGCGTGGTTCGAGAGACGCCGAGGGCGTCTCTCGTCATCACGAGAGAGCTTCGCTCTCTCGAACGACACCAAGTCGCGGACCATCGAGAGCGCGGGGGCTTTCACCTCTCGTTGTCCGCGACTCACTCAGCAGAAATTGCGTCTCACGGGGGCTTTCACCCCACGTTGTCAACAACTATCTCGACCGAGTTCACCGGAGAGTCGTGTTTTCCGACTCCAGAGACTCGAAAGTCCTAGTCGTCCGCCAAAGCTTCCACACTGTCGACATCCAACAACCCGTCCGCATCCAACCGCGCCACCGTCGCAAGTCGAAGCGCGTGCGGCCAGCCCAGCGGGGTCGCGCTGTCCGGCGTCCCGTCGTCGAAGAACTGCTCGGGGAGATACCCCCCGGCGGTCGAGAGCGCCCCGCCGACCGACACGAGCGAGAGCAGGTGGCGAGCGCGCTCGGCGAATCGCTCGGCACGCGGGTCGTCGTGTTCGGCCAACAATCCAGCGAGCTCTGCGGCCGCGTTCGCACCCCACGCGGTCGAGACGGTCCAGACCTTCTCCCGACCCTGCGTGCGAGTCCGCCAGTCGTCGCCCTCGAACCGGATCAGGCCTTCTATCTCTGGGGTCTCGCGGTGCAGACCCTCGATGGTCGTCTCGACGTGCGAGACGAGTCGGTCCAGTCGCTCTGAATCCACACTACGCGTCGCGTCCGACTCGTCGTACGCCCGGTGCGCACCGACCAGCGCGAGCGTCGAGGAGTCCAGCCTGTCGTCGAGCGCGGACTCGTCGTCCGCACCGGCGGTCGCGTGGTCCTGATCCGGCGGGGCCTCGGGGTCGTGTTCCCGGAGGGCGAAGACGCCGCGTTCCGGCACCCACAGGTCGTCGACCGCGTCGTACACCGACTCCGCACTCTCGGTAGCCTGCTCACGCGCTGCTCCCGAGACCGGCGCGTCGGCCAGTCGGGCGTAGGCGTCGAGGAACGTCGCGGTCGTGTGGGCGAACCGACCGGTCATGTTCTCCCAGGCGTTCTGGCAGGTGATCGGCCGGCCGTCCTCGGCGAGCGTCTCGTCCAAGCCAGCCAGCGCGTCGGCGAGCGTCTCCCGAATCTCGCCGTCGAGGTCGGCGTCGAGATCGTCACCCCGCTCCGCGAGCAGTTCCGCGAGGAAGCCCACCACGCTGCCGGTCTGGTCCGCCTGGTAGTCCACGTCGTCGCCGGCCTCCAGCCGACCGTGTGCCCACCCCGGCGCGAGACGCCCGTCCCGTGCCCAGACGCGGTGGGGCCACGAGCCGTCTGCACACTGCGTTCGGCAGTACATCCGGGCGCTCCGGGCGTGCCAGTCCGCCAGGGCGAGGTCGTAGGTCGCGTCCGCCGAGAGCAGGAACCGGGAGATCTCGCCGTCGTCGCGGAACCAGGTGTAGCCGTAGCCGCCGGAGTAGACGTAGAAGGGGTCGAAGTCCGGCCCGGCGATGCGGAGACCGGTCTCGGCAGAGAGCAGCGAGACGACCCGCAGATCCGGGACGGCGGTGTCCGGGACGTCGTCCTCGCTCGCCCGCCGGAGTACGTCGCTCCGGGCGTTCTCGGCGGCGGTGACCAGCGCGTCCGTGTCGTGGTGCGCGTCGGCCAGCGCGGTCAGTCGACCCAGCGCGGCCTCCCGACCCGTCTCGGTCGCGTCGGTCGGGAGCGTGACCAGCGTGGCACCGCCCGACTCGACTGGGACCTCGCCGACCAGATCACCACTCAGCCGACCCTCCTCGTAGCGACCCTCGGTCAGCGGTCGTGGGAGGTCGACGGCGTCCGGTCCCAGCACCTCCTCGAACCGGATCGGCACGCGCCCCTGCAGATCGGCGAAGCCGGTCGCACTCCCGAAGAAGTCGTGTTCGTCGGCGTGGAACACCTCGCACGCGTCGTCGTGTCGGAGCTGACCCAACTGGGTCTCCTGTCGGTCCGGCGCGAAGCCGACGTAGGCGATCAGCGTCGGCTTGGTCCCGTCGTCGCCGGCCGTCAGTCCGTCGCAGTCGAAGTGTGTCAGGTGCGCGTCGTCGAGCGTCAGATCGTACTGGACGACCTCGCCGTCGCCCGCGCGGTGGCGCGTGACGACCATCGCGGTGTCGGCGTGGTACGACTGCTCGACCGTCTCCCAGTCGTCGAGCCACGTCACGTGCGGGTCGTCGGAGTCCGCCTCGCCCGGGTCGGCATCGCTCGTCTCGACTGGCTCACTCGAATCCGCGACACACAGCCCGAACCGGGAGCGTTCGATCCCGTTCAGCCCGGAGAGTGGATAGCCGAAGTCCCGCACCCGCCCGTCGGAGTCGACGTGGACCAGTCGCCCCGCGTCGCCCGCGAACAACCCCCGTGTCGTCCGCCGCTCGCCGGGGAACCGTGCCGCCTCCCCACGATGGCGTTTGTAGTCGTTCAACGCGTCGCGCAGTTGCATTGCCTGTGGCGATGAATCGCCCCGTCATAAAATTTGGTGTAATTGTAGTTCACAGCTCGCCGGAAGGGGAAGCGTCAAGCCGGTCGCCCGTGGCAACCCGGTATGCACCACCCCGGCCCGCCCCGGTTCACCTCGGTCGGCCGACCGGTCGAACTCGCGCCCCGTGCTCCCGAGCAGTCGGTGACAGCCGTCGAGTTCGACGATCCGACCGACCCTGCCGAACTGGCCCACCGCATCGACGGCGACGCCTTCGCGTGGACGCTCGTTGACACGCCCACCGAGAGCGACGTGACCCTCGGCGACGGGCCGGTCGTCCACCTCACGCCGGACGAGTCTGGCGTCTACCGGTGCCGACTCACGGCACCAGATGGAGACCACACGGTCGTCGTCCGCGCGTTCCCCGACGAGCGCAGACCGGCAGCGTTCGCCGTGCCGGTCGCGGACCTTCCCACACCCGCACACCGCATCGACCGCGTCTCGCTCGTGGGGCCGTTCAACGAGCACCGACCCGGACGGGACCGGCCCGAACTGGTCGACGGCGAGTACGTCGCCGAGACGCGACTGCTCCCCGGCGTCCACCGGTACAGCCTGCTGGTCAACGACGACTACGAGGAGGCGTACCACGACGAACTCGTCGTGCCGGGACCGGGCCGTCCCCGCGTCGGTCTCGACGCCGAGGTCGATTCGGACGAGGTCGTCGTCACCGCCGACGCCGAGCGCCCGCCGACTCGCATCGGTGGCGGTGCCGGGCGGTCGACCGACTCGGCGTCGGTAGCGGGCGACGACGAGTCGGTCTCGGAGACACCACTCTCGGTCGAGTTCCACCTCGACACGCGCGACGGCCTGACGCGCGAGAACGTGACCGTCGAGGGCGAGACACTCCGGATTCCACGGTCGGCACTGCCGGGGGACGCGGAGTCGGACACGGCCGACGCGAGCGACGCAGTCGACGAACCCGTCAGAGTCCACGCGGTCGCAGTCGGTCAGCGCCACAGCGTGGCCGACACGGTGGCGATCACGGCGGACGACGGGGGTGAGTCGGCGGCAGACGACGGGAGCGACGACCGGTCGACCGACGACACCGACACGGCTCTCCCCACGGTCCACCGGCCGAACGACCCGCCCGAGTGGGGCGAGTCGCCGACCATCTACGAGATCTTCGTCCGGACCTTCGCGGGCGGGACCCTCGACACCACCTTCGCGGAACTCGAACGCAGAGTACCGTATCTCGACTCACTCCACGTCGACGCGGTGTGGCTCACGCCGGTCGTCGCCAGTCCGACCCGGCACGGCTACCACGTCACCGACTACTTCGACACCGCCGCGGACCTCGGCTCTCGCGCCGAGTTCGAGTCGTTCGTCGCCGCCTGCCACGACCACGACATTCAGGTGATCTTCGACCTCGTGGTCAACCACACCTCGCGGGACCACCCCGCGTTCCAACTCCACTCGGCGGGGGTGCCGAACTACGAGAATCTCTACGACCGGGTCGACGAGACACCCTTCGCGCCGAACGGGGCGACCGTCCCGAGCGAGGACCGCGACCCCGACTGGGCCGGACCGGGCGCGCCGGACTTCTACTTCAACTGGACGCGCATCCCGAACGTGAACTACGACTCGCTGGCGGTCCGGGCGTGGATGCTCGCGGTGATCGACGAGTGGGCCGCGGTCGTGGACGGCTTCCGGTGTGACGTGGCGTGGGGCGTCCCCCACGGCTTCTGGAAGGAGGTCGCCGACCGACTGCCCGACGACTTCCTGCTCTTGGACGAGACCATCCCGGCGGATCCCGCCTACCACGAGTCGGAGTTCGACGTCCACTACGACACGCGGCTCTACCACACCCTGCGCGAGATCGGCGACGGCGACCGCCCCGCGACTGCCGTCTTCGACGCGCTGGACCGCGTCGCGAGCGACGGCTTCCCGCGCTCTGCCGTCCAGATGCGCTACGTCGAGAACCACGACGAAACCAGATATCTGACCGACTGCGGCCGGAGTCAACTCGCGGCCGCGACCGCGATCACGTTCACCCTGCCGGGTGCGCCGATGCTCTACGCCGGGCAGGAGCGCGGCGTCCCGGGCCAGCGCGGCCGGATGCGGTGGCACGACGGCGACGACGACCTCACCGCGTTCCACCGGGCGTGTGCCCGCCTCCGTCGGGAGTTCCCCGAACTCGGCACCGCCGACGACGAGTCGGTCGAACAGGTGGCGCTGTCGCCCGCGCCGGACCACCTCGTCGCGTTCCGGCGCGAGGTCGGCGGGAGGGGAGACGCCGGCGACAGTAGCGAGGACGCGGACGCACTGGTGGTCGTCTGCAACTTCGACGACGATCCGGAGACGACGACCGTCGTGGACGCGACGGTCGGCGAGACCGACCTGCTGTCGGGCGAGTCGGTCGTCGTGGAGGGCGTCGTGCAGGTCGAGCGTGCGGTGGTCCTGCGAGCGGTCTGACTCCGACGGCCACCGCGGCCATCACGTGGGTCGCGTCGTCGACACGACGCCCGTCGAGTGTCTCGCGTCACCGAATCTCACCGAGCGATGTAAGTAGACCCGTGAGACAACACGTCGTATGGACGATTCGTCGCTGGCCGACCTCCTCTCGCAGTTCGGCCTCTCCGACAAGGAGATCGACACCTACCTCACCCTCCTCGATCACGGCGAGGCGAAGGCGAGCACGGTCGCCGACGACGCCGGCGTCTCGAAGCGGTACGTCTACAGCATCAGCGAGAAACTGGAGGAACGCGGCTTCGTCACGGTCGACGACCACGTCGTCCCGACGACCATCCGCGCGAACCCACCGGAGGAAGTCATCGACACGCTCTCTCGCAACTTAGACGAGATGGAACCCGCACTCGCCGACCGGTACACCCGGACCGCACCGGCCGACGCCCGGTTCGAGGTCGTCAAGTCCCGCGTCACGGTGCTGAAGCGCGCCGCGGAACTGATCGCCAACGCCGACGAGGAGGTCACGCTCTCTATCCCCCACGACCGCCTGCCGGAACTCGCCGACGAACTCCGGGCCGCACTCGATCGCGGTGTCCTCGTTCTCTTGGTCGTCTCCGGCGTCGAACCCGGTCCCGACCTCGGACTGGACGGACTGGCGAGTGTCGCCCGCGCGTGGAGTCAGCCGATGCCGACGATGCTGACCGCCGACCGGCAGTCGGGGCTGGTCGCGCCGACCGAGATGATCACCCGGTCGAACGCCGGGAAGGAGGCCATCGCGTTCGGGCAACAGCAACTGGGGCCGATCCTCGTCGGGTCGTTCCTCGGGAACTACTGGCCGATGGCCGAGGAGGTGTACGCCGCCGAACCGACCGCCCTCCCCGCGACCTACCGCGACTTCCGGCACGCCGTCCTCGAAGCGGAACTCCACCGCCGCGCCGGCACACCGATCCGCGCTCGCGTTCGCGGGCGACTCGTCGGCGGCGAGGAGGAGAGCTTCGAGGAGTTCGTCGGCCGCGTGACCGACGTGCGACAGGGGCTGCTCGCGCCGGGGAACAACTCCTTCCCGGTCGAGAACTCCTTCGACATCGAGACCGAGGAGGGTGTCCACCTCGCGGTCGGCGGTCTCGGCGCGTTCGTCGAGGACGTGGAGGCCAGCGAGGTGACGCTGGAACTGATCGAGTGACGACGCGAGACGGGTGACGTCTCGGAGAGACGAGTGACAGCGGACTGGACCGCGAGGCCGACGGCGACGTCGAGCCACACTCGATCGAGGGCGAGATCGACCGGAGGCCAGCGGCGGCCACGGTCGCTGTCGGGGGGTGGGCTCCGTCCGTCTCGTCCGATCTCGGCGGCGACGGTCGCCGGATTCCGTCGCCCTGTATCGGTCACAGTACATCGAAGCCTTGGTACGGGAGGAAATCAACTACTCCGGTAACGCGAACACCACACGCCGGCGTGGTCGGCCGCACTGGCCGGTCGTGTGGGAAAACCCAACGCGGCACCACGTGATTCCCATGACCGAACACTACGATGTCGTCGTCGCCGGGGCGGGTCCTGCCGGCGCGCAGTGCGCGCGGGACCTCGCCGAACGCGGCTACGACACAGTCGTCCTCGAAACGGAGAGCGAGGCGGAGTTCCCCCGCCAGAGCAACAAGTCGACCGCCGGGACGTTCCCGTCCACGATGGGGTCGTTCAACATCCCCGACGACGTGGTGATGAACTACACCGACGAGGTCGTCATCGAGTCGCCGAACGACGCCTACGGCCGCACCCAGTCGGGCGCGGTCCTGGAGTTCGCAGACTTCAAACGCTGGCTGGTCGCCGAGGGCCGCGACAACGGCGCGGAGTACATCTTCGACGCGCGTGTCACCAACCCGATCACCGAGAACGGGGAGATAATCGGCGTCGAGTACAATCGCGACGAGGAGGTCTACGGCGACATCGTCGTGGACGCGACCGGTCCGAACGCACCGCTGGCGAAGAAACTCGGCGTCGTCGACCTCGAACGGGAGAACCAAGCCATCGGGATCGAGTACGAGTTGGAGGGCATCGAGATCGACCACCCGGACTACGCGGACCTGACGGACGCGATGATGCTCCGACTGGACCACGACCTCGCGCCCGGCGGCTACTCCTGGATCTTCCACACCGGCGGCGACACCGCGAAGGTCGGCATCTGCTACATCCAGAACACGGCACACCAGGAGTACGCCCGCGACGGCTTCACGGTGGACGACTACCTCCAGTACTGGCTCGACACCGACCCCCGATTCGCGGACGCCGAGCGCATCGAGGGGAAACAACACCGTGGCTCTGCACACATCCAACTCCCCGAGGGACTGAGCGCCGCGAACTTCATGGCGGTCGGCGACACCGTGCCGACGATCGACCCCCTCTGGGGCGAGGGCATCGGGAAGGGCCTCCAGTCGGGCCGCGCCGCCGCGATCACGGCCGACAACTGTCTGATGGCCGGACTCGACGACACCTCCGCCGAGGCGATGTCCACCTACGACCGCCTCTGGCACGAGACGGTCGCACCGAACGTGAAGAAACGACTCCACATGACGCAACTGCTGTACCGCGGGACGAACGAGCGCTACGACAAACTCGTCCGCGATCTGAACAGTATCGGTGGTGACACCCTCCAGCGCGCCAACGGCGGGGATATTCGCGCACTCCTCCGGATCGTCAAGTCCGAAGACGTGCCGGTGATCGCCCGGTACGCGAAAGAACAGTTCTTCGGGCGGTAGCTACTCCGTCTCGTCGAGTCGCACGAGCAGACTCACCCCGACGCGCTCGAAGCCGAGTCGTTCTGCGAGCGCCACCGACGACGACCACTCCTCCAGCGTCCGGTACTCCGGCACCAGCCCCGCGTCCAGCGCGTGGGCCGTCGCCGCAGAGACAGCGCGCGTCGCGTTCCCCTCGCCACGATACGCCGGACGCGAGACGACCGCGATGCCGGCGGTTCCGTGCGCGATTGAGTACTGTGTCGCCGCGACCACCTGTCCGTCACGTTCGACTGCGAAGGCCGGTCCGTCGTCGTCGGTCCGCACACCCGACCGGTCCCACTCGTCGGTGGGTGTCGCATCGCGTAGCGA
Source organism: Salinirubrum litoreum (assembly GCF_020567425.1). Lineage (NCBI taxonomy): Archaea > Methanobacteriati > Methanobacteriota > Halobacteria > Halobacteriales > Haloferacaceae > Salinirubrum > Salinirubrum litoreum. The sequence goes on from NZ_JAJCVJ010000001.1 coordinate 1,527,446, forward strand.
GGTGAGTGACTCGGGTTCGATCAGTCCGACGGGAGACTGCTCGTCGTGGACCGGCGTGAACGTCGAGTCGTCACAGTAGCCGACGAACTGCGGCCCGAGTACCTCGGCGACTGCGGGGTCGTCGCTATCGACCAACCCACTGGCGGCAGCCTCGACCACATCCCGTGCCTCGGTCGTGGTGGGGGCGACAGAACGTTGTGAGAGGGCCGACCGCAGTTCGTCGGTGAGTGCTGGTGGCGCGGAGACGACCACACCTTCTGGATGGACGAGGATGGCGACCGACCCGGTATCGCTCGCCACGACCGACGCGCCGAACGTGAAGACGCTCGCAGGCTCACAGTCCAAGAGTGCCGCCCAGTGGTCGCTGATCGTCTCGTGGGTCGCGTGCTTCACACCGCTGGTCTCGACAGGCACGGATGAAAGCGTACCGCCGGTGTGAGACGGAGCCACGAGTCGTCGCTGAACCGACTGTATCGGTTTTGATATAGCACCATACAATTTATTGCGGCTCACAGCGACTCGACTCGGTCGCAGACGGGACCCGCAGAATCGGTCGAAGAGACGTCCTCGTGGCTACTCACGGAGATATTGGCAGAAATCGGACGAGAAACGCGTGAGTCCTCAGTCGTCGATCTCGCGGATCGACGTGAACTCGGCGGCGGCGATGGACTCGGCGACGGTCCGGGCGGTCGGTGTCTCGGGGATGTCGCTCGGATACTTCCGGCGGAACCAGCCGAGCAGGTTCTCCACGTCGCGTTCGAGCAGTTCGTTGGCGTTCTCGTGGTCGGTCGCCACTGCCTGGGGCCAGTCGAAGATGGTGATGCCGTCCTCGTCGACGAAGACGTTGTACTCGCTCATGTCGGCGTGGACGTAGCCCGCGTCGTAGGCTCCGGCGACCTCCCGGAGGATCAGATCGAGGACGCCGACGACCTGCCCCGAGTCGAAGCGGGCGCGGGCGAGTTCGACACCGGGGAGTTTCTCCATCACGATGGCGTGGCGGTTCTGGTCGATGGGACGCGGAACCGAGACATCGGGGTAGAGCGTCTCCAGCACCTCGTGTTCGCGCTCGGCCGCTTTCCGGGCGGTGTAGAGCCACGAGACGTGGTTCTTGTCCGAAGTGTAGTCGCGTTCCTTGTTCACCGCCCGGAAGTTCGTGTACCCCTCGCGGTGGAACTTCAGCGCCATCGGCTTGTACGACTGGACCTCGTAGACGTCCGACTCCTTGCCCACCCCGAGCGAGGAGCCGACGCCTTCGACCGTGTCTCGCTGGGCGAACGTCCGCAAGGCGAGCGCGTCGTACCCCTCGAAGGTGAGCTGGTAGCCCTCGTACTGGATCGTCTTCCGCTGGATCAGTTCGCGTTGCATACAGCGATCCAGCCGGTAGTCGACGTTCTCCGGCGTCAGATCGGAGTAGTCGGGCAGTTTCTCGCGGTTCACCCATCGGCTGAACCGCATCCCCTGCTCGACGCCCGACAGGAGATAGAAGTCGCCGGGTTCGAGGTCGGCCATCACGGCCGCGATGTTCCGCACCATGGCTCTCCGTCGGTGCGCAGGGCGTAAAAGGGCCGCGAGTCGGCCGACAGGGGGAGCACGTAAATCGTATGTCGCGATAGCAAATCTTCGGGTGGACGAATCGGGGCACACAGATTGCCCCGTGGGTGGCGGGGTCGTCCTACATCCCCATCGACATCGTGAACGAGATGGGCAGATCCGGCTGGACGACGAGCACGAACAGGCCGGCCAGCAGGCCGACGATGCCGGTCGAGACCGCCAGCTCCCGCCCCCACGACGGGAGTCGTTCGACGGTGACGACGGTCGTCAGCGCGACCATCCAGAAGAAGTTCATCTCGCCGAAGAAGGGCATCAGGAGGAAGAACGGCGCGAAACAGACGAGGATACAGCGCGTGCCGTGCCGCGCGCCCTCGCGGAACGCCTCGGGGATGTCGTCGGTGTGCGGGGCGACGTGTCCACAGCAGTCGCGGAGGAGGCGCTGTTTGAACGCCGTGAGTTGGTAGAGTCCGGTGAGCACGAGGACGCCACCGATCACGAAGCGGGTGTGCGCCTGTGTGAAGCCGTGGATGCCACCGGGGAGAAGCAGGTGAAAGCCGAGTGGGATCACCGCGGAGAGTGCCCAGACGATGTGGTAGCTCGTGAGGAAGGAGGTGACCGAGAGCGCTGTCTGGGTGGTGGAGCCACGGTGGGCAGCGGTGTAGTCGCGGGCGAAGCGAGTCATCGGCGGGTGCATCATCGCCCACATCATCACGCCCCACATGACGGTGTAGTCGATCACCGCACCGACGGTACCGACGTGGAAGACCCCGAGTTCCATCGCGCCCGGCGCGGCCATCGGGACGCTGGCGTCCTGCATCAGCCACATCATCCCCGGCATCGGGACGTGGCCGTCCCACAGCAGCACCCACCACAGGGCGTCGAGACCGATCATCGCGACCACGGCGGTCGTCGCGCGGTCGAGCGAGAGGTCGAAGACGCCGTCCAGATCGACGTCGGGGAGGTAGTCGCTCGCGGTGCTCACGCCGAGACACCTCCGGCGGCTACCGGGACTCGGCGAGCAGTCGGCTGTCGGTCTCCCGAGAAGCGGGCGGGAGGGTCGTCGATACAACACGGCAGAGAACAGGTCGGACACATTGCGTCCGCAGAGACGGGGAGCAGGCGGAAAAGCGGGGGCGACGTTCCGGAGTTCCGTCACGTCGGGTCGGTCGTCGGGCATCGTCCCACGACGGCTCACGTCACCCCACGTCGCCGTGGCTTTATCGGGGGATACCGTAGCCCGGATCATGACAGACAGCGCGATCATCGTCGGTGCCTCCTCCGGGATCGGCGAGGCACTGGCCTACGAACTCGCAGACGAGGGGTACGAAGTCGGACTCGCCGCGAGACGACTCGAACGACTCCAAGAGATCGGAAGCGATCTGCCGACGAAGGCGTACGTCGCCAAGATGGACGTGACAGAGGTGGAGGAAGCCCGCGACCGCCTCCGGCGACTGATCGACGCGATGGGTGGCTGTGACCTACTGGTGCTCTCGGCGGGCGTCGGCGACCTGAACCCGGACCTCGACTGGGAACCGGAGCGACAGACCGTGGACGTGAACGTCCGGGGGTTCACCGCGCTGGCGACACTGGGGATGCAGACCTTCGCGGAACAGGGATCGGGCCACCTCGTCGGCATCTCCTCGGTCGCGGCGAACTTCGGCAACGGCGGCGCGCCGGCGTACAACGCCTCGAAAGCCTACGTCGCCCGGTATCTGGAGGGGCTGCGCTACTGGGCCGACAACGCGGACGCCGACATCACCGTGACCGACGTGGAACCGGGGTTCGTGGACACGAAGATGGCCATGGGCGACGAGTTGTTCTGGATGGCGAGTCCGGAGACGGCGGCCGAACAGATCGCGAGCGCGATTCGCGCGAAGCGCCGGCACGTCTACGTCACCCGACGCTGGCGGCTGGTCGCGTGGCTCCTCTCGGTTCTGCCGGAACGCGTCCTCTCGCGGCTGTTCGACTGACGTCGGGGACGACCACCGGAGGACAACCGCTTTGCCCCTCGCGGGCCGACCGACGGGCATGGACGACCTCGCGGACCGGGAGTGGCGCGTGATCCCCGAGGAGCCACGCCCCGGTCCGATGCAGATGGCACTGGACGAGATCGCCGCCGAGACGGCCGGCGCAGGCGGTCCGCGGACAGTTCGCGTCTACCGGTGGGAGCCGAGTTGTCTCTCGCTGGGCTACCGGCAGGCGGCCGACACGGTGGACTGGGACTACTGCGAGTCGGCCGGCGTCGACGTGACGCGCCGGCAGACCGGCGGCGGCGGCATCTACCACGACGCGGTCGGCGACATCTCCTACTCTATCGTCGCGCCGAAGTCGGAGCTACCGGGCGACCTCATGGACTGCTACCACCTGCTGTGTGAGCCGATTCTCGCGGCGATTCGCCGGATGGGCGTCCCGGCGCGGTTCGTCGACTCGGAACTGCCGGCGCTGTACGACCCGGCCTGCTACCTCCGGGCGCTCCACCCGGCACACGACGTGGTGGTGCCGGATTCGAGTGAGGCTGACGAGGACGACGAGTCCGATGGTCGCGTTCGGAAGTTGGCCGGGAACGCGCAGTACCGCCGGAAGGACGCGGTGATCCAGCACGGCTCGATCACCTACTCGGTCCGGCCGGAGGCACACCTCGGCGTGTTCGCCGATCCGGGTGTCGATCCGGCGGGGTTCCGAGAGCGCGTGACCGGCGTCGACGAACACGCCGACTGCTCGCGGGCAGCGGCTGTGGACGTGCTGACCGAGACGCTGACCGAGTGGGCCGACGCCGAGGTGGGTGGGTGGAGTGAGGAGGAGGTGTCGCGGGCGCGAGAGCGCGTGGAGACGAAGTACGACGACGAGGAGTGGGTTCGGGAACGAAGACGAACGTGAGACGGTTGCGACGTGGCTGTCGTGAACTCGGTCCAATACGTCGGAGAGAACTCGGTCGAATCTGTCGCAGACGACGAGAAGTGAAAGCCCCCTGCGTCTCGACCCGCCGCGTCTGGCGAGAGCGAAGCTCTCGCTGAGTCTCGTTCGGTTCCCTCACGAGACACTCGGTGCGCGCTTCCCTCACGAGAGCGCGTCGCTTCGCTCCGCGCTCTCGTTCAGTCCAGTGCTACCAGCGTCGGGGCGGGATCGAGATTCTTGAGAGCGAAGCTCTCCAACGTCTCGTTCACTTCGTTCACGAGACCGCCGGCCCCGTTCAGTCCCACCCGTGTGCGACCCATCGTGCAACGCCCGGTGGACCAGTCGCTTTCAGCGATGCCCTACCTGCGACCGTCGGCGCGAGATGAACTCGCGCCAGCCCACTCGACTGGCAAGTGTGACGTGAGTCGGGCTTTCAGTTCGGTTGTCGCTGTGTGGTCGGCGTCTTCGTGAGCGTGCGAACAGGGCGAGACCGAGGGTCTCGCTGGCAATCGGCGCGGCGCGCCGACGACAGAGCGGGACCAGAGGTCCCGCCAGCAACCGGCGCGGAGCGCCGGTGACGAAGGTCAGCGAGAGCGTGTCTCTCGCCAGACGCGAGAAACGCGCGAGGGAGGCTTGCGGGCGGTGCGGAGGGCAAGCCGAGGTTGGGGAGGACCGCTGTGCGGTGCAGTCGCGGAAGCGGTTCCTCGCGCGAGCACGAGTAGCGGTGTTGTCGCGGTCTGCGGTGCTATCGCGGTCGTCTCGTCGGTGTGCTAGATCGAGTAGTGGTGCTGGTCCGCGGTACTGTGTCGTCGCGGGTGCGGTCGAACAGTCCGGTTGTCCCCGAGAGCGTAGCGGTGGTGTCGCAGATCACAGATCCACGGTACTGTCGCAGGTCCCAATCCACACCCAAACCACGGTCCACTCGGCGACTCCAGACACAACCCAAACAAAAATCCAAAATTCGATCGATTCAGGAGCGCAGTCGCCGACCGAGCGCCGCGAGAACCGCGACCCCACAGCCGACCAGTAAACCGGAGAGCGCGATAGCAAATCCGTACGGACTCACGGCGAAGCCCGTCTCGGAGAGTTCGACGGCGAACACCGGCCAGCCGAGGACCGGGACCGTCACCGACAGCGCCGCCGACGTGTCGGAGTCCGGGGTGAACCGTGGTTCGGCAACGCGGCGGACAGAACTGTCGTTCTGCGCGCAGTTATCCCGACTCCGTCCCTCTGCCGTGGTATGCACCCGAAGCGTCGCCGGACACACACTGCCCGGCACACACCTCCGGTGAACCACCTGCTCGCCGTCTTCGCCCGCGTCCGGCCACTCGTCGTCCTGTTGGGACTGTTCGCAGGCGTCGGTCTCCTCCTCCTGTCGCTCCCGTCGGCTGTCCTCGGTGTGTTGACCCTGACCGGCGGACTGGTCGCCGGTCTACTGATCGCCTGCACGGTCCCCTTCGCGGTCGTCCGACTCGTGGTCGCCGGACTCGACACGGCCGCGGCCGGAGTCGACCACGACCGTCACCGACAGGACTGACTGCCGACTTCGCCGGGGACCGCACGACTTTACCACCCCGCCACACCACTGCCGGTATGCTCGTCAGAAACGCCACGCTGGCCGACGGTCGCGTCCGAGACGTCCGGATCGACGGCGAAACGATCGACGCGGTCGCCCCCGGCCTCACCCCCGAGTCGGACGAACGACTGCTCGACGCCGACGGCGACCTCCTCCTGCCCGGTGCGATCGACGTCCACGTCCACTTCCGCGAACCGGGCTACTCGCATAAAGAGACGTGGACCACCGGCTCTCGGTCGGCGGCGGCCGGCGGCGTCACGACCGTCGTCGATCAGCCGAACACCGACCCGGCCACGGTGACGGGTGACGCCTTCGACGGGAAGGCCCACCTCGCGGGCGAGTCGCTCGTGAACTGGGGGATCAACGGCGGCGTCACGCCCGACTGGGACCCCGACTCGCTCTTTTCGCGACCCCTGTTCGCGCTCGGCGAGGTCTTCCTCGCGGACTCGACCGGCGACATGGGCATCGACGCGGACCTGTTCGGCGAGGCGGTCGAGCGTGCGACCGACGCGGGCGTGACCGTGACGGTCCACGCCGAGGACGCAGACCTGTTCGACGAGGAGGCGCTGGCCGAGGCGGAGGCGGACGCTGGCGTCGGCCGAGACGCGAACGCCGACCTGTGGAGTGCGTACCGCACACCCGAGGCCGAGGCCGCCGCAGTCGAGCGCGCAGTGGGAGTGGCCGAGAACGCGGGCGCGAGAATCCACGTCGCCCACACCAGCACGCCGGAGGGTGCCGACATCGCCAGCGACGCGGGGATGACCTGCGAAGTGACCCCACACCACCTCTTTCTGTCGCGGGACGACCTCGCCGATCTCGGTACCTACGGCCGGATGAACCCGCCACTGCGCGACGAGACGCGGAGAGAGGCGCTCTGGGAGCGTGTCGTCGACGGAACCGTCGAGATGGTCGCCACCGACCACGCGCCCCACACCCGCGACGAGAAGGAGACGACACTGCTCGACGCCCCGAGCGGCGTCCCCGGCGTCGAGACGATGCTCCCGCTCCTGCTCGAACGCGCCCGACGGGGTGAGATCGACTACGAGCGCATCCGCGACCTCACGGCGACGAACCCCGCCGAGGTGTTCGACCTGCCGGCGACAGGCAGAGTCGAGGCCGGCGCGGACGCCGATCTGGTGCTAGTCGACCCCGAGTCGAGCCGCGAGATCCGCGGCGAGAACCTCCACTCGAACTGTGGCTGGACGCCGTTCGAGGGGAAACAGGGGGTCTTCCCGCGACTGACGATGGTCGGTGGGCAGGTGGTGTACGAACGCGACGGCGACGGCGAGCGATTTGCAGACGAGGCGGTCGGTGAGAACGTCAGAGCCTGATCGGTCGCAGGCTCACCTGGCGTCTCACCGCGCTTCGACGTCGGCGGGCGTGAAGATCTCGACGTCGCCGTCGGGCGCGACGAGTAGCAGATAGAGGTCGAGCAGTTCGAACATCCCGCCGGCCGCCGCACTGTCGAAGTAGTCGAGATACTGGTTCCGGCCGTCACGACGCTCGGGGAACGCGACGGCCCACCGCTCCGTGTCGCTCCGTGTCGAGTCGGCGGACATTCCGTACACGACCTGTCCGATAGCGGTGTAGACGCGATCCTTCGGACTCCGATTCTCGCCTTTCACCTCGATGTACCACGCGACCTCACTGTCGTCGGCGTCGGCTACCACGTCCGGAATGTCGCGGTTAGTGTCGATGTCGGTGGCGTCGAAGCCCTCCGAACGGAGAAACTCGATCACGAACTCCTGGACTGCGTCCTCGTCGGGGTAGCTCACGAGCAGCAGTGAGTGGCTCCGCGACTAAGCCGTTCCGCCCTACAACACCGTCGTCGTCACGATGACCCCGACCATCCCGCCGGCACCGAACCCCGAGATGCGGGCCATCGCCCGGCGGGAGTCCGCCTCGGTCCAGTCGGTGCCCGTGTCGAGGTGTCGCTGCATCTCCTCGAAGCCGCGCCCGGCGAAGATAGAGCCCGACCAGCCGAGGACGCCGAACCCCAGCGCGATAGCCGCCAGCGAGAAGGCTCTGGCACTCGCCCGCGAGAGGTCGTCCGGGTGGACGAGGAGGAAGAAGGCGAGCGTCGCGACGACGCCGGCGACGACACCGACCACCGCAGCGCCGACGACGAGACGGACACGGGGCCGGAGCCACGCCGAGAGTGGCAGATCGACCGCCGACTCCTCGGTACTCGACATCCTCAGTCGACGGCCTCGCGCATCCGGGGGTCCAGCGCGTCCCGCATCCCGTCACCGAGGAGGTTGAAGCCCAGCACGGTGATAGCGAGGAACAGGCCGGGGAAGAACGACATCCACCACTTCCCGGTCAGCAGCCCGTTCGAGACGCCGTTCGAGAGCATCAGCCCCCACGAGGGCGTGCCGGCCTCCGCGCCGAAGCCGAGGAACGACAGCGCCGCGAGGTCGATGATGGCCAGCCCGAAGTTGAGCGTCGACTGGACCGTGATCGGCGCGAGCGTGTTCGGCAGGACGTGTCTGGCGAGCACGCGCGGATCGGTCGCGCCGAGCGCGACGGTCGCGTCGATGTACTCGTCTTCCAGCACCTTCAGCGCCGCACCGCGCACGACACGGGCGAACCGGGGCGTGTAGACCAGCATCAGCGCGATGACCGCCTTCCACAGACCCGCACCGAAGATGGCGACCAGTGCCAGCGCCAGCAGGAGCGACGGAAAGGCGAGCAGCACGTCCATCGTCCGCATGATGACGTTGTCCGTCACGTCGCCGTAGTACGCGGCGAGGATACCGAGACTGACACCGACCACGGTAGAGACGCCGACCGTGATCGTCCCGAACTTCATCGCCAGCCACGCGCCGTACATCGTCCGCTTGAAGATGTCGCGGGCGGCCGCGTCCGTGCCGAACAGTTGCTCGTTCGCGGGCGCGGGGCCGGCCCACCCCGGCGGTGCGCGGTCCGGCACGCCCTCGCCGAGTCGGGAGAGGGTGATCGCCTGTAAGTCGAGGCCGAACCGGGCGATCAGCGCGATGCCGACCATCGTGAAGATGATCGAGAGGCCGACCAGCGCGAGGCGGTTCGAGAGCAGTTCGGTGAGGAACGGCGAGGAGCGCAGTCGTTCGAGAAAGCCCCGGCCGACCTCGCGTGACGCGTCGTCTGTCTCCGTGCTCATTGTTGGATCCGTGGATCGAGGTAGCTGTAGGTGATGTCGACGCCCAGGTTGACCAGGGTGAACAGCAGCGCGAACGTGAGGACGGTCCCCTGCACCAGCGGGTAGTCGGTCGCGCCGATGGCGGAGACGAGCATCGTCCCGATGCCGCCGATGCCGAAGACGGTCTCGGTCAGCACCGCGCCGCCGAGCAGACTCCCGAACTGGATGCCGATGACGGTGATGACCGGGATCAGCGCGTTCTGGAAGCCGTGTTTCATGACGGTGATCTTCGCGCCCTGCCCCTTCGCGCGGGCGGTCCGCATGTAGTCCTGCCGGACGACTTCGAGCATCGACGACCGCATCATCCGGGAGATGAGCGCGGTCGAGTAGATGCCGATGACCGCCGCAGGCAAGAACAGGTGGTGGACCGCCGACCCGAAGGCGTCGAACCGACCGAGAATCAGCGTGTCGATGGTGACCATCCCCGTCAGCGGCGCGGGCGTCTCGGCGGTCAACTGGACGATCTCGACGAACGGGAGCGTCACGCCGGCGACCGTGATCGACCCGATCCACGGTGCGGGGAGGAACCGGTCCGGCCCCAGGATCGTGAACGGGTACCACTGGTTGTCGAGGAAGATGGTCGAGCCGATCCGCCCACTGGTCGGGAACACTCCGAGATACGTCGACAGGAGGAGGATCAGGATCGGACCGGACCAGTAGATCGGCACCGAGATACCGCTCAGTGCGCCGATCCGGGTCGCCTGGTCGGTCAGCGTGTCCTGTTTCACCGCCGAGAGGATTCCCAGCGGGATACCGACGAAGATGCCCATCGCCTGGCCGAACAGCGCGAGTTCGATGGTGACGGGGAGTTTGTCGGCCAGCACCTCACGGACCGGCGTGCCTTTGGCGATCTGGTAGGAGTCGCCGAACTCGAAGGTCGCCGCCTCGCCGAGGAAGCGGACGTACTGGACCCAGATCGGATCGTTCAACCCGAGGTCGGTGACACACTGCTGGATCTGCTGGCTGGAGGCTCGCTGGCCGAGGATGATCCGGCAGGGGTTCCCCGGTGCCGACTGGAGAATGGCGAACACGAGCGTCCCGACCCCGAACAGCACGGGGATCAACAGCAGGAGTCGCTTGAGGACGAACCGTTTGGATACCATGCGCGTGTAGAGTGTGGATGTGTGACAGTGGGTGTTAAATCGTGCGTTCGAGTGACGTAGTGGTCGTCGTCAGCGGGCCAGCAGAAACGGTCCGCCGGGACCGCGCGAGTGGCCGCCGCGTCCTCAGTTGTCGAGCGAGACCGTGTTGAGGAACGGTCCACCGACCGAGGAGACCGTGTAGCCCGACACCGCCTGGTTCACCGCACGCAGTGTCTGGGCGTAGTCGATGAACACCCACGGCGCTTCGTCGTGGGCGATCTGGTTCGCCTCCTGGTAGGCGCTCGTGCGCTCGCTATCGTCGTAGGTGGCCTGTGCGTCACGGACGAGCTGCATGTACTCCGTGTTGGCCCACCCGGCCGCGTTGAGCGTCGAGTAACCCTCGGTGTCGTAGCTGACCCAGTCCTGCCCGTCCGGCACCGCGTCCAGCGGGACCTTCGGATCGAGCAGGACGTACAGGAAGTTGTCCGGGTCCGCGTTGTCGGTGTACCAGCCGAGGAAACAGGCGTCGTGGCGACCCTGATCCGTGTAGTCGAGGTACGACGAGAACGTGGAGAACTGGTTGATGTTCACCGTGATGTCCACGCCGGAGAGCCCTTCGAGGTCGGACTTCACCTGGTTCGCCGTCTCGATGGGACTCGGGTTGTAGCCGCGGGGGTTCGAGAACGTCGCCAGTTCGAACTCCAGTGAACTGATGCCGGCGTCCTCGAACAGCGAGAGCGCCTCGTCGGTGTCGGTCGGATACGGGTCCAGATCCTCGTTGTAGCCGGCCACGTCCGGGGGGAGCGGCTGGTCAGCCTGAGTAGCGAAGCCCTGGTAGATCTGATTGACGATGGCCTCGGTGTTCACGGCGTAGCTGATGGCCCGCCGGACGCGCCGGTCGCGGAACTCCTCCTTCCGGGCCATGTTGAACGCCATGTAGCCGACGTTGATCCCGTTCTTCGACTCCAGCGACGCCGTGTCGGCGTTGTCCGCCTGCTGGGACGACTGGGAGTCGAGGTTGTCGGTGATGTGCGAGTCGCCGTTGATGACGTCCTGCACGCGCGTCGAGTTCTGGCCGATCGTCTTGAAGACGACCTGCTCGACGTTCGGCCCGTCGCCGAAGTAGTCGGTGTTGGCCGCCAGCAGGACACGCTGGTTCCCGTTGTCGAGCTGGTCGAACGAGAAGACGCCGGTCCCCTGCGGGTTCGCGCCGAGGTCGGCCTGCGAGGAGCCGAGCGACTCGATCTGTTGCTGGGAGAGGATCGACGCCGCGAACATCGCCAGGTTCCGCAGGAACGGGGCGTACTGCTGGGTCAGTTCGATGGTGACCTCGTAGTCCGAGGAGTCGTCGACGCTGTCGACCCAGTTGCCGAAGGTGAACGGGCCGTAGCCCGACCGGGTGTCGTCGCCGAGGTAGTACTCGTACTCCGAGTCGATGAAGCGTCGGATGGTCGCGCGGACGTCGGCGGCCGTGAACTCCGCCCCGTTGTGGAACGTGACGCCCTCACGCAGAGTGAGCGTCGCGGTCGTTCCCTCCAGCGAGAAGTCCGTCGCCAGCCCCTCGGTCAACTCGCCGCCACTGCCGGGGACGAACCCGACGAGTTGGTCGAAGATCTGGTTCGTGACCTTCGCCACCTCGCCGCTGGTGGTCTGCTGTGGGTCGTAGTTCGTCGGGTGGTCGCCACGGGCGTAGACGAGCGTCCCGGAGACGTCCGCCGAGTCGTCGCCGTCGTCGGTCTCCGTCTCGGTGTCGTCCATGTCGCCGTCGGTGTCCGTCCCGGTGTCCGTCTCCGTACCGGGGTCCTGCTGTTGACAGCCTGCGAGCGCCGCCGTGGCCGTCGCGCCGCCGACCGCCTTCAGGAACCGCCGCCTGTCTACGCTGTCATCCTGTGACATAGGAAACCCTCCCGAGCGACCGCTTGTAAGTGTGACGGAGTGTGTGACCAGGATTTTACTCACCGGCTTCCTGCGAGTTACCCAGTTTCGAGCCGGTTTTTACCGACCACCTGCCGACCGGCTACATCCACGAGTCGGCCGACTACCTACGTCGCGAGACGACGAAAACAGCCGAGTCTCACTCGTCGGGTTGCTCGTACTTGTGACACGCCGAGGGGTGTGGCTCGTCCTGCAACACCGGGTTCGACCGCTCACAGACGCTCTCGAACCGGTCGCGGAGCGTCTCGGCCGCTTGCTCCCACTCCTCGTCGACGACCTGTTCGAGCGCCCGCCGAACCGTCGCATGGTTCTCGCCCGAGAGGGGCATCTCGAAGAAGTCGTTGTAGATGGTGTCCACCACCGCGTCCGTCGCCACGCCGTCCGCCTCCTCGGTCGTCGTCGCCACGCCGCCGTCCGTCGTCGCCACCCCCGCGGACTCCCGCACCGACTCGCGGGCCGACTCCACCGAGATGCGTTCCGCCTCGACGCGCTGACGGAGGTTCATCACGTTCCGGTAGGCCTCCTGGTCGATCTCGATCTCGTCCGGCGGGATGACCTCGGGACAGCGCGTCCGGAAGTGACAGCCAGAGGGCGGGTCGATGGGCGAGGGCACGTCGCCCTCCAGGATCGTCCGGTCGGTGGTCGTCGTCGGGTCGGGTTCCGGGATCGACGAGAGCAGGGCGCGGGTGTAGGGGTGTTTCGGATCGCCGAACAGTTCGTCGGTCTCGGCGATCTCGACGATCTCGCCGAGATACATCACGGCGACGCGGTCGCAGATGTGCCGGACGACGCTCAGGTCGTGGGCGATGAACAGGAAGGTGAGGCCGAACTCCACCTGCAGTTCCTCGAGGAGGTTGAGAATCTGGGCCTGCACGCTCACGTCCAGCGCGGAGACCGGTTCGTCACAGACGATGAAGTCCGGGTCGACCGCCAGTGCGCGGGCGATACCGACGCGCTGGCGCTGGCCGCCGGAGAGTTCGTGCGGGTAGCGGTCGAACTGGTCGGCGCTGAGCCCGACCGCCTCCAGCAACTCGAAGACGCGGTCCCGGCGCTGTTGGCGACGACCGGTCTCGTCGTCGGCTTCCTCGGCCGGGAGGTCGTGGATCTTCAGCGGTTCGGCGACCGTCTGGCCGACCGTCATCCGGGGGTCGAGACTCGACAGCGGGTCCTGGAAGATCATCTGGAGGTCCCGGCGCTTCTCCCGCAGGCCGTCCTTGTCGAGCGAGGCGAGGTCGTCGCCCGCGAACAGGACCTTGCCGTCGGTCGGTTCCAGCAGTCGGAGGATGGTTCGCCCGGTCGTCGACTTGCCACAACCCGACTCCCCGACCAGTCCGAGCGTCTCGCCCTCGTAGATGTCGAAGCTCACGCCGTCGACCGCCTTGACGGTGCCGGGGTTCCGGCCGAGATACTCGTCCAGCAGGTCGTCGGCCCGCGAGAAGTGTTTCTTCAGGTTCTGGACCGACAGCAGTTGGTCGTCGGTTCTCGTGGATTCGCTGGCGGCGATACCGCCTCTGTCGGTGCCGTACTCCGTGGTGTCGAAGTCGTCGAGGATGCACTTCGATCGGTGGTCCACGTCGTCCGGGCCGTGCTGGAGGAACGGCACGTCACCCTCCCGGCACTCCGGTTGGGCCCACGGACAGCGGTCGGCGAAGTGACACCCTTCGGGCATGTCGATCAGACTCGGGACGTTCCCTTCGATGGGGACGAGACGCTCCGAGTCCTCGCGCGGGATAGATTCGAGCAGGGCGTAGGTGTACGGATGCGAGGGGTTGGCGAAGATCTCCTCGACGGGACCCTCCTCGACGATCTCGCCGGCGTACATCACGGCCACGCGGTCACAGACTTCGGCGACGACACCGAGGTCGTGGGTGATGAAGAGGACGGACATCCCGAGGTCCGCCTGGAGGTCGTCGATGAGGTCGAGAATCTGCGCCTGGATCGTCACGTCGAGCGCGGTCGTCGGTTCGTCGGCGATCAGCATCTTCGGCTGACAGGCCAGCGCGATGGCGATCAGGACGCGCTGGCGCATCCCGCCGGAGAACTCGTGGGGGTACTCGTCCAGTCGGGAGGCGGCCTCGGGGATGCCGACCTGTTCGAGCATCTGGATCACGTCCCGGCGGATGTCGTCGTTCAGTCCGTCGCCACCGGGGAGAATCTCCCGAACCGCGTTCAGCCACGAGTCCTTCCGGCGACCGCCGTAGCGGTGGAGACGGAGCGACTCGGCGACCTGCTCGCCGACGGTCAGCGCCGGGTTGAGCGAGGTCATCGGGTCCTGGAAGATCATCCCCATGTCGCCGCCCCGGACCTGCCGCATCACGTCTTCGGGGGCGCGGGTCAGATCGACGTAGCCGTCGGTGATCTCGATCGCCCCCTCTCGGAGGAAGGATGGGTCGCGGCGGATCAGTTCGCGTGCGAGGTCGGTCTCGGTGCGGTCGTCGCCGCCGGCCGACTGGCGGACGTCGCTCGGGACCGCGCTCGTGTCGACGGTCGCCGACTCGACGTGGACGAAGCCGTCCCGTCCGTCACCGGCGACCTTCGTTGGGTGATCGCCGGCGAAGCGTGCGACCGTCTCGGGGGCGTGGAACTTCACCTGTCCGCCCGCGATGCGGCCGGGGTCGTCGATCAGTCCCATCGTCGAGAGCGCGGTGACGCTCTTGCCGGACCCGGACTCGCCGACCAGGCCGACCGTCTCGCCCTCGCGGATCGTCAGGTCGACGCCGTCGACGGCCTTCACCGCCCCGCGTTCGGTGTCGAACTGTGTCCGGAGGTTCGACAGCGAGAGGAGGTCACTCATTGTCATGGTGTGTCCCCCCGTCGCGCAAATAGCTTTCCACTCGGTGGAAGCGAACGATTTACCCGACTCGGCGCGGGACGGAGTAGCATGGACGAGACGGACCCCGCCACGCAGGACCCACGGGAGGCGCATCCCCTGTCGGGCGTGCTCGCCTTCTGGGAGGACGTGACCGACGACATGGAGGCGACCGCCGAGGAGTACCGCGAGGCCGGGTGGGACGTGTTGGCGCTCCACCCCGGCGACGTGACCGCCCTGCCGGCGACCTACGCCGACGGGACCGAGAGCGACGAGTTCGGCCTCGACGTACTGGTGCCGGGCGACGAGTTCCGCGAACTGGAGTCGCTGGTGGCCGACACCGCCTTCGACGCCTACGAGGCCTACCGCGCCCTGCAGAACGACACCGTCTTTCTCGTCGTCGTGATGCAGGCCGAGTCGGCGGGGAAGGCGGTCGTCTTCCCGGTGTACTACGCCACGAGCGAGGCCGACCGCATGATCGAACTCGCCCGCGAGGCCGGCGAGATGCACACCTTCGTCCGCCCGCTATCGAACGACCGGCGGGTCGAGTTCACCCAGCGGGAACCGGCGTCGTTGCTCCCCCCGAGTGGCGGCGAGTGAGGCGTCGAACAGCAACGGACGAGAGGTCGAACAACAACGGACGAGCGGTCGAACAGCGGCGAGTCGGGGCCGGGCAGGGAGGACGACGGCGGCCTCGCACTACAGTTCGTCACGATACCGGAGGCTCGCACGGTTCAGTTCCGCCACCCGGTCCGGGTCGTCCAGCATCGACTCCGCGATGGCGATGGCCGCCCGCAGTTGGTCCGCCGTGAGCGACTCGACGGCCGGTCGGTCGGCGACGTGGTCGTACCAGACGTCCCCGAACAGCGTGTCGAGGACGATCCGCTGGAAGCAGTGATCGGCCCGAACCGGCCACGCCGGAGTCGCCTGCGCCGGCAGGCGCTCGCCCGTCAGTTCCCGGTACTGCCGCCGGAGCGCGGTGGTGTCCTCCAGCACGGGCGGGACTCGGGACCAGACCGACGAGTCGGTTACGGTCCGGCGGGTCGCCGCGTCCCGAACACGGTCGCACCGTCGCCGACTGCACGATCGACAAGCCCACTTTGCTCGCGCCCCTGTCACGAGTATGGCGGACGACTCCGACACGCGGACCCGGACCGACGCGGGCGGTCCGACTGCCGAGGACACCGCGAGCGACGCCGACGGCACGGCCGACCGACGTGACGACGATCTCGACGAGTACCTCGACCCGGAACTCGACCCCGTGAGCGAGTCGGGGTCGGACGACACCATCCCGGGCCCGTTCTCGCTGTCCCAACTCGTCCGCGGCCTGCACTTCCTCGTGGCCGGTCTCCTCACGCCCTTCGTCTGGTTCGCCTACCAGGACGGCAACCTGCCACAGGTCGCCTCGTTGGGACTGCTCGTCGCGCTCCTCCTCGCCGCCGGCGTCGTCACCGGTCGGATCACGGAGCGACGGTTCGGCTGAGTGCGCCCCGGCGGCCCGGCGGCGCGGTTCCCGCCGACACGGAGACAACGGTTTGTACCGGGAGGCCGAACCGACCGGCCAGTGGTGACAGCGCGAGCGCGTCCAGCCGACGAACCGGGTCCACGAGTGGCGAGCAGTCGGGGTGAGGGGCGGCCGTGACCGTCCGTGTCGACTGGCGCGTCAGCCTCCGGTTCGTCGGCACCGTCCTGAAGTGGCTCTGGGTGCCACTGCTCGTCCCCCTGCCGGTCGCTCTGCTCGACGGGACACCCCTGTTACCGTTTCTCGGCACCATCGCCGGGGCCGTCCTCCTCGGTCTGGGACTCGAACGACTCGCCGACCCCGAGGACCTGCGGGCACGCGAGGCGTTCCTGATGGTCGCGCTCACGTGGCTCTCGGTCGCGGTCGTCGGCGCGGTCCCCTTCGTGCTGGCCGGGAACGGGACGCTCGCCGCGCCGGTGAACGCGCTGTTCGAGAGCATGAGCGGGATCACGACCACCGGCGCGACCGTGGTCGTGGACTTCTCGGCCCACTCGCGGGCGATCATGCTCTGGCGGGCGACCCTCCAGTGGCTCGGCGGCCTCGGTATCCTCGTCCTGGCGACGGCCGTCCTCTCGCAGTTGTCGGTCGGAGGGGCACAGCTGATGGAGACCGAGAGCCAGACGCGCGACGTGAACAAGCTCACCCCCCGCATCTCCGAGACCGCGACCATCCTCTGGAAGCTCTACATCGGCCTGACCGCCCTGCAGGTGGCGGTGCTGTACGGCCTCCGACTCGTCGGGCTGGCCCCCGAGATGACGCTGTACGACGCGGTGGCCCACGCCTTCACGACAATCTCGACGGCCGGCTTCTCCCCGCGCGGCGACAGCATCGCCGCCTTCTCGCCGGCCGTGCAGTGGGCCGTCACCCCGTTCATGATCGTCGGCGCGACGAGTTTCGTCCTGCTGTACTTCGTCCTGCGCGGGGACTTCGGGCGACTCCGCCGGAGCGACGAGTTCCGGTTCTACCTCGGCCTGCTCTCGCTGTTCACGGCCGGCGTGACCGCCGTCCTGCTGATCGACGGGACCTTCGCCGGGCCGACGGAGACGGTCCGCCACGCGCTGTTTCAGGTGGTCTCCATCGTGACGACGACCGGCTACGCGAGTACCGACTTCGACGTGTGGTCGCCGGCCGCCAAGCACCTGCTGTTCGTCTGCATGTTCGTCGGCGGGATGGCCGGCAGCACGACCTGTTCGATCAAGGCCCTGCGCTGGCTGGTCGTGCTGAAGGCGTTCCGCCGGGACCTGTTCACCGCCGCGATTCCGAACGCGATTCGCCCAGTTCGCCTCAGCGGGCAGGCCGTCGACGAGGAGACGATCCGGGACATCTACGCGTACACGCTGATCAGCCTGCTGTTCTTCATCGTCGCGACGATCGTCGTCGTCATCGACGCCTCCCGGAACGGACTCGCCCTCACGGAGTTCGAGGCGATGGGTGCGGCCGCCTCGACGTTCTTCAACGTCGGCCCGGCGTTCGGCATCGCGGGGCCGTTCGCCTCCTACGTCACCTTCCCGACCGAGACGAAACTGCTGATGACCTTCCTCATGTGGCTCGGTCGGATCGAGATCATCCCCGTTCTCGTGCTGTTGACGCCCTCCTACTGGCGGTCGTGAGCGTCTGCACGACCGTCTCGCGGTCGGTCGCGACCCGTCGCCTCGACCGCCGGTTCCAGCAGGCCTTTGCCACTCGCTCTCGCACCACATCGTATGTCAACGGACGACAGTAACTCGGCGGAGTCGGCGGCCACGACAGACGACCCCGAGTCGCCTGACGCCTACGACGCCCTCCTCGACCGGTACCGTCGGATCTCGAACCTCCAGCAGTCCGCGATGTTCCTCAACTGGGACCAGCAGGTGACGATGCCTTCCGGCGGGGCACCCGGTCGCGCCCAGCAACTCTCGGCGCTGACCGAGACGAGCCACGAACTCCTCGTGGACGACGAGGTCGGCGACTGGCTGGCCGACCTCGCGGACGCCGAGTTGTCGGACGAGCAGTCTGCGACCGTCCGGGAAATTCGCACGGACTACGAGCGCAGCGAGGCGGTTCCGGGCGAGTTGATGGGCGAGATCAGCCGCACCGCCGCCGAGAGCCAACAGATCTGGCAGGACGCGAAGGCCGACGACGACTTCGACGCCTTCGCGCCGCGACTCGAACAGATGCGGGAACTCCAGATCGAGCGTGCTCGGCACATCGCACCCGAGAAACCGCCCTACGAGGTCATGTACGAGGACACGTACCAGACGTTCCCCATCGAGAAGATGGCGGCGCTGTTCGACACGCTCCGGGCGGAACTCCCGCCGCTGATCGCCGACATCGAGGCGTCGGACACCGACCTCGCGGACCCCTTCGAGGGCGAGTATCCCGAGGCCGACCAGCGCGCGCTCTGTGAGGCGGCGCTGGACTTCCTCGGCTACGACCGCGACCGCGGACGCCTCGACACCGCGCCGCACCCCTTCATGGCCGGCAACCAGTTCGACGCCCGGGTGACGACCCGGTTCAAGCCCACGGACCCACTGGACGCGCTGACGGCCACGATCCACGAGTTCGGTCACGCGACGTACCAACTCGGCCTCCGGCAGGACAAGTACGGCGAACCGCTGGGGCAGTCACGCGGGAGCGTCCACGAGTCGCAGTCGCGCTTCTGGGAGAACCACGTCGGCCGCACGAAGCCGTTCTGGGAGGAGTTCCTCCCCACGCTGCAGGAGCATCTCGACGGCCACGACGATCTGACGGTCGACGAGGTCTACGAAGCGGTCAACCGTGTCTACCCGGACAACCTGATCCGCGTCGAGGCGGACGAGTTGACCTACCACATGCACATCATCCTGCGGTGTGAGATCGACCGCGCCTACGTCGCCGGCGACGTCGAGGTCGCAGAGATTCCGCAGGTGTGGAACGAGAAGATGGAGGAGTACCTCGGCGTCGTCCCCGACACCGACACGGAGGGCTGTCTCCAGGACATCCACTGGACTTCGCGGTACGCGGCGTTCCAGACGTACACGGTCGGCAGCGTCGTCGCCGCGCAGTTGAACGCCGCGATTCGCGAGGATCTTGACGTGGATGGGCTGATTCAGGACCGGGAGTTCGAGCCACTGCGCGAGTGGATGACCGAGCACGTCCACCGGTACGGCCAGCGCTACGAGACGCCGGAACTGATCGAGGTGGCGACCGGCGAGCCGCTGACGGCGGACTACTTCGTCGACTACGTCCACGAGAAGTTCGGCGAGTTGTACGATCTGTGAGTTCGGTCGAGTGACTCGGTTTACTGGGTCGAACACGTCGCGAACGACGAGCGGTGAGAGCCCCCGGCGTCTCGACCCTCCGGGTCTGGCGAGAGCAACGCTCTCGCCGAGTCTCGTCACCGGCGCGTTCACCCGCGTCTCGATGCCGTCACGCCTCGAACAGCTCTCGGTACACGCGCCCGAACACCTGTCGGCGGAGCGTCCCGGCGGCGGCCTCCGGTTCCTGCTGGTAGGTCGCCGCGAGCACTCGATCCGCGAACGGAGCGTGGTGCCAGACGACGTTGTCCACGTCCTCGCTCCCGACCGTCGTCACCTCGGCGTCGCGGTCGGCACACCACGCCTCGAACTCCTCGCGGTCGCCCCGGTGGACGACCAGCAGGGAGGCGAACAGCGCGTCACGCGCCGTCTCGATCACCTCGCCGGTGACGCGCTCGCGGTACTCCGCCCGGTCGAAGTCCATCGCCTTGGCCGTCTCGCGGACGACCACCTGCGCGGTCGGGCCGACCGACTCGTACAACTCGCGTGCCTCGGCCGCCGTCTCGGGTGCGAAGACGCCCTCGCGTTCCATGTCTCGTGCGTCCGCCGCCTCCGGTTTAGCTGTTCCCGTCCGCGTCCTCGTCCGGCGTCTCGGCGTCGGTGGACGCCGCGTCCGCTCGCCCGTCGGCGCTCGCGTCCGCTTCCTCGTCGTCGCCGTCGTCCAGCATCTCTCGCGTCATCGCCCGCGCCTCCTGCAGGACCGACTGCGCCTCGGCGTCCAACTCCGCCGACGCGGCCTGCCTGCCGGCGGCCGCCGGGTCGACGCCGAGGTCGTGGCCCGTCCGGTCGCCGTGCTGGTGCGCGTGGTCGGCGTGTCCGTGGCCGGCGTGGTCGTCGGTCGTGTCCTCGAAGACGGCGTCGTAGTCCGACTCCTCGGCGAGGTCGGCCACCTGCGGAGCGAGGTCCTCGGGGCCGCCCTCGCGCCAGTCCGGCACCGACTCGTCCAGCCAGTCGGCGTGGTCGTCCTCGTGGAGCAGTGCGGTGAAGGCGAGGTGGTTGGCGAGGTGTTCGGCGTCCTGCTGTGGCACCTCACAGACCGGACAGGCGTATCCCATACCCCCGCGTTCGGCCCGCAGGCTCAAAACGAGTCTGCCTTCGGAACTGCTCACTCACTGGGCGTCGAACCACTCGTCGACGTCCAGCACCATCACCAGCGCCGTCTCGCCGTCCTCGTAGTAGCCCGGCACGCGCCGCAGGAGTTCGAAGCCCTCGTCGCGGTACAGCGCCAGTGCCGGGTCGTTGTGCTCGCGGACTTCCAGTTTCACCAGCGTCGCGCCGTCGGCCGCCATCCGCCGGATCGCCTGCGAGAGGAGTCGCCTGCCCAGTCCGGCACCGCGCGCGTCCGGCCGAACCGCGAGGTCCTTCACGTGGCCGATATCCCGCCCGTAGTTCGGCGTCACGTCCGCGACGACGTAGCCGACGATCTCCGGTCCCCGCACCGCGACGAGAAACGCCGGTTCGCCGAGGAAGCGCTCGAACGCCGAGAAGGGCCACGGCTGGGGGAACGCCGACTTCTCGATCCGGAACACCGACAGCAGATCCGCCTGACTCGCCGCCCGGAGTTCGACCGACTCCTCGGTCTCGTTCGCCTCCGGGTCGGCGTCCGGCGGGTGGGACGTCACACGTCAGCATAGGCCGTGCCGACGCAAAAAGCCGACGGCCCGCGGTCGCTCAGATCGGCTCGACTCGCACCGCACTGTGCTTGTACTCCGGAATCTTCGCCACCGGGTCGAGGGGGTCGTCGCTCGTCAGTGCGTTCACCAGCGGATCGGCGAAGTGGAAGGTCATGAACACCGTCCCGCGCCGGGTCGCCGGGGTCACGTCGACCGCGACCGCGACCTCCTTGCGGTCGTTCCACACCCGCACCCGGTCACCGTCCGAGATGTCGCGCGCCTCGGCGTCGTCCGGGTGGATCTGGAGTGCGTCCTCCCGGTACATCCGCGTCAGCGTGTCCGAGCGCCGGGTCAGCGCCCCGCTGTTGAAGTGCTGGAGGACGCGGCCGGTCGTCAGGACCAACTCGCCGTCGGCGAGGTCGTCTGCCGGCGGGACGTGCTCGATGGGGACCAGCGGCGCGGTCGCCTCGCCGTTCGCGAACGTCTGGGTGTGGAGGACGCCGACCCCCTCGTCTGCACCGGCCGGGAAGGGCCAGCGCTGGCTCCCGTGGCCGATCCCCTCGTAGCTCATCCCGGCGTAGATCGGCGTCACGTCGGTCAGTTCCGCGAAGACCGACTCGGGCGTCGGGAAGTCGAACCCCGGTCCCGCGAGATCGGCGGCGACGCCCAGTCGCTCGGTGAGTCGGCGAGCGATCTCGGTGAGCACCGTGAGGTCCTGCCGCGCCTCGCCGGGCAGATCCGCGTTCTCCCGCATCCGCATGACCTGCCGGTCGGTGTTGGTGACGGTGCCCGACTTCTCGGCCCACGCACTGCCCGGCAGCACCACGTCGGCGTGTTCGGCGGTCTCGGTCTCGAACAGGTCGAGGACGACACAGAGATCGAGTTTCTCGAACGAGTCCCGGACGCGGGTCGCGTTCGGTTCCGTCATCGCCGGGTTCTCGCCGAAGACGAACGCGCCGCGAATCTCGTCGCCGAACCGGTGGGTCATCTCGACTTCGGTCAGTCCCGGTTCTCCCGGTGGGTCGACGCCCCAGACCGCTGCGGTCTCGCGGCGGGCCGCCCCGTCTGTCACCTCGCGGTAGCCCGGCAGAACGTCCGGGAGTGCGCCCACGTCGCCCGCACCCTGCACGTTGTTCTGGCCCCGGAGGGGGTTGACGCCGGTGCCGCGTTTCCCGACGTTGCCCGTCACCAGCGCGAGGTTCAACAGGGCGTGGACGTTGTCGGTCCCGCAGTGGTGCTGGCTCATCCCCATCCCGGTGAACGCGGCCGCCTGGTCCGCCTCGGCGTAGGTCCGGGCCGCCTCGCGCAGGTCGTCCGGATCGACCCCCGCGAGGTCGGCGTTCGCGTCCACGTCCACCTCGGCGAGGTGCGCCCGCAGGTCCTCGACCCCGGTCGTGCGCTCCGCGAGGAACGCCCGGTCTTCGAGTCCCTCCTCGAACACGACCGTCGTCATCGCGTTCAGCAGCGGGATGTCGTAGCCCGGTTCGACCGGGAGGTGGACGTCGGCGTGTCTCGTCGTGGCGGTCGCCCGTGGGTCGACGTGGATCATCGTCGTCCCGTCTTTCAGCGCCGGGCCGAGGTACGACTGGAAGATGATCGGGTGCTGTTCGGCGGGGTTCGCGCCGCAGACGAGGAAGGTGTCGGCCTCCCCGAGGTCGTCCAGGGTGTTCGTCATCGCGCCCGCGCCGAACCGGGCGCTCATCGCCGCGACGGTCGAGGAGTGACAGAGCCGCGCGCAGTTGTCCACGTTGTTCGTCCCGAGGACGCGGGCGAGTTTCTGGAAGACGTAGTTCTCCTCGTTCGTGCAGTTCGACGAGGCGAAGAAGCCCAGCGCGTCCGGGCCGTGCGTCTCGACGATGTCGGCGACCCCCGCCACGACGCGGTCGATGGCCTCGTCCCACGGCGCGGTGACGAGGTGGCCCGACTCCCGGACGAGTGGCTGGGTCAGTCGGTCGTCGTGGTCGACCACGTCGAAGGCGGCGACCCCTTTCGGGCAGACCTCGCCCCGACGGTTCACCGGCCCCTTCGTCCCGGTCGCCTTCCCGGACGCCTCGGCGTACTGGATCGTACAGCCGACGCCACAGAACGGGCAGACGCTCTGTGCCGGCCGGAAGGTGCGGTCCTCGGTCGGCGCGGCCGCGTCGGGGCCACCGTCAGTCGCCGCGTCCGGGCCGTCGGCGTCGGACTCGGACTCCTCGGAGGGCGTGTCACGCATACTCCCGCGTTCGGCGCAGAGTACAAAGACGTTCACCCCCGATACGCCGGGTGAGAGTCCGGCGACGACGGAGTCGGTCCCGCTGGCGGCGGCGACCGAGGAACGAACTCCTTTTGCCGTGGGTCCCGTAGGGCGGAGTATGACTGGCTCCGTCACGCCACCGACGCCACCGACGAACAAGCTGGAGATCACGCTCACCGGCTACGTGCTCGCGGCCGGGATCGGCCTGCTGATGCTCCCGATCCTGCCGTTCCTCGCCCTGCTGTGGGTGTTCCAGCGCATCGGCGGGAAAGACGAACCCGAGCACGCCGGCGACGCCTGAGCCGACGGCGACGGGAATCGCCGGGGTCGTCCGGCCGTGAGTGTGCGCCGGGCGTCCCGACGGCGACCGAGTGCCGCGACCGGTAGCGGTTTCACGCCGACCCGCGAAGCCCCGAGCGATGAGTCTCGCCTCGTTTCTGACGCAGATGCCGTACGCCCGCCACCTCGGGATCGAGGTGACCGAGGCCGACGACGGCTACGCCGAGGGTCGCCTCTCGCTGGAACGGGAACACTCCTCGGTCCCCGGGGGCGGGGTCGCCCACGGCGGGGTCGCCTACTCGCTCGCGGACACGGTCGGCGGCGCGGCGGTGATGTCGCTCCACTGGGCACCGACACCGACGGTCGACATGCGGATGGACTACCTCGCGCCCGGGACCGACGACCTCGTGGCGGAGGCCGACGTGATCCGGAACGGCGACAGCGTGGCGGTGGCGACCGTCACGGTCCGGGACGTGACCGGGACACACGTCGCCGACGCGCGCGGCGTGTTCAAGACCGGGCAACCAGACGGCGGGAGCGCGTGGGACGGCGACCACCTCGGCAGCGTGGCAGACGAGGACTGACACCCCCGGAACCGGTGAGAGAATCGAGTACGGTCGAGAGCGACGCGGTCAGTTCAGCCGATCCAGCACCGCGTCGGGATCGTACGCCAGCGTCAACGACCGGGAGCGTCCGCGCCCGTCCACGTCGGCGTAGGCCGCCTCGATGACGCCGAGTTGGTCGAGTTTGTTGATGATCTCGGAGTAGCGCGTGTAGCCGAGGCCGGTCTCGTCGTGGAACGCCTCGTAGACGACGCCGGCCTGTTCGCCGTCGTGTTCGGCGATCACCTCCACGAGGGCGCGTTCGGAGTCCGACAGCCCCCGGAGACTGCGCGAGAGGTGGACGTACTTCGACTTGTCGTAGGCCTCGTCGACGTCCTCGACGCTGATCGTCTTGCTCGCGCGCATCTCGGCGTTCAGACCGGCGCGGCGCAGGAGGTCGATGCCGACCCGGAGGTCGCCGCTCTCGGCGGTCAGTTCGGCGACGCGGTCGAGTTCCGGCGCGCCGACGACCCCCTCGTGGAAGCCGCGCTCACTCCGCCCCCGGAGGATGTCCACGATCTCGTCGGTGTCGTACTTCGGGAAGTACACCTCCTCCGGCCGGAAGACGCTCTGGACGCGGGAGTCCAGTTCCTCGATCACGTCCAGATTCAGGTCCGAGGAGACGATGATGACGCCGATCTTCGCGCCGGAGTGGGCCTCGTGGGCCCGGAGCAGGGAGTAGAGGGTGTCGGAGGCCTCGTTCTCGTAGAACAGGTAGTTCACGTCGTCGAGTGCGACGACGAGCACCTCGTCCTCCTCGACGAGGCGGTCGGTGATCTGGGAGAACAGCTTCTTGAAGGAGATGCCCGAGGAGGGCGGTTCGTACTCGAACAGCCCCTGGAAGACGCGGGAGAAGACGGCGTATCTGGTGGAGTCCACCTGGCAGTTGACCCGGACGGTCTGCACGTCGGTCTCGGCGGAGAGTTCGCCGAACAGCTTCTGGACCGCGGTGGTCTTCCCGGTGCCCGGCGGACCCCGGACCATCGTGTTCAGGGGCCGCGAGCCACGGACTGCGGGCCGGAGCGCGTACTGGAGACTCTGGAGTTGTGTCTCCCGGTGGGCGAACGTCTCCGGCACGTAGTCGATCTCGAAGACGTGTTCGTCACGGAAGACGGACTCGTCCCACGAGAGCATCCCCTCCTCGGGCCCATCGCTCATCACTCATACGACGCTCCGGGGAGGCCTTAATCGTTTGCCACCACCGGACCGGAAGTGGAACTGACCTGTTCACGTCCCGAGAGGCCCGGTGGCGAGGGGTGCACGCCTGCCGCGCGACCGCCGAGAATCGACCCGCAGTCGCCCGGATTCGCCGAGAACCGACAGCGAGCGTTCGGCTCGCTGGTGTGTCGTTTCCGCGACGGGTGTCAGGCGTTGACAGGCCGGTGGAAGTGAACTCGCTCGGTGTATCGTCGACGAAAAGTCGGTCGGGTTCGGTCGCTCCGAGCACTCGGTCGTTCCGGGGAGTCGGCCGGGTTCGGTCGCTCCGGGGAGTCGGCCGTGTCAGGTAGCCTCGGCTCAGGCGGCCTGCATCCCCTTTCGCACGTCCTTGTCGCTGACGGACATGCCGTGGCGGTCCTGGGCGTGTTCCCGGACCATGTGGATCACTTCGCCCTCGTCGTCCGAGGAGACGGAGAAGTGACAGTCCTCCTGTGTGCAGTCGAATCGTCGTGTCATCGCACGTACCGAGAGGTCGCCTGCGAGCCTAACGCTTGCTCGGCTGGGCGTGTGCCGTGCCAACGTGACGCAGGTGTGTCGAAACTGCGCTGATGAGGAACGAATTCTCGCCAGGACAGGGTTCAGACCGTGACTGTTACTGCATCCGGACCGCAGACCGCGACAGCACAGCAACCGCTACGATTGCTAGCGCGAGGAACCGCACCGCAGACAGCACAGCACCGCGCCTCGTCCTCCCCAGCCTCGGGACTGCTCTCGGCACCGCCCGCAGTCCCTTCCTCGCGCACGTTCCTCGCGCGCGCCGAATTTCGGACGAAAGCGCACGACTCCACCCGTCACCCGACAACTCCGACAACCCGGAATCCGACAGGACGCGATCTGGTGGCGGCCGGAACCGAGCAGTGTCCGAGCGACAGCGAGGACCTGCGCGCAGTCCGAGTCGCCAGCAGTCGGGGAGGGGTGGGGAGTACTGCGACTGCCGGGTTCCAGACCTGCGACGACTCGTCGGGTGACGACCCACGCGACGTGATGGGTCACGACGTCCGGGTGGGACGTTCACCTCTCGTCGTCTGCGACTACTTTGTCCGAGTTGTCTCCAACTCATTCACCCGAGTCCCCTACAACGTATCCACCCGACCTCTCTCCGGCAGGGCCGACCACCCGCTCTACACCGTATCCGACCGCGTCCACGTCACGAGACCCACGCCGAAAGAGACAGCGTCGAGAACAGTCGCGTCGGTCTACAGTTGGCCCGCCAACAGCCCGCTCGTCCGGACGAAGAAGTAGAAGACGAACGCGCCGGCGAGCGCCCAGTGGCCCATGCGCACGTCGTCGAGGTCGCCCGTCGCCGCCTTCACCAGCGGGTAGGAGATGATCCCGGCCGCGATGCCGTAGGCGATAGAGAAGGTGAACGGCATCACGAGCATCGTCATGCCGGCCGGCACCGCGTTGGTGATGTCCGACCAGTCGATATCCGTGATGTTCTGGAGCATCAGTACGGCGACGACCACCAGCGCGATGTGTGAGGCGTGCAGTGGGACGGCGGCCGCCAGCGGCACGAGCGCCAGCGACGCGAGGAACAGCAGTCCGACGACCAGCGCGGTCATCCCGGTGCGGCCGCCCTCCTCGACGCCGGTCGAGGACTCGATGTAGGTCGTCACCGTCGAGGTGCCGAGGATGCCGCCGACCGTCGTGCCGACCGCGTCGGCCATCAGCGGCTTGTCGATGTCCGGCAGGTTGCCGTCCTTGTCGAGGAAGCCCGCGATCTGGGAGACGCCGGTCAGCGTGCCGGCGGTGTCGAAGAAGTCCACGAAGAAGAACGTGAAGACGATCAGCGCGAAGGAGAGGCCGTCGATGTTCTGCAACCCGGTCAGGAACGCGCCCACCAGTGGGGTGATGTCGTAGCCGGCGAGGCTGTAGGTCAGCGTCCCCGACCCGGTCAGCGAGGCCGGTTCGTACAGCAGGTTGATCCCGCTCTCGGGGATGACCTCCTGGTTCGTCGCGGAGTAGCCGAGGAAGTCCGCGAGGTAACTGGCGACGGTCGTGAGGAGAATCCCGATGATGATCGACCCGCGGACGCCGCGAGCGTACAGCGCGAAGGTGACGAACAGGCCGATCACCGAGATGATGGCGATGGGGTCGCTGGCGAAGATGGGGTTGAACTGCACGAACGTCGCCGAGTCGATGGCGACCACGTGCATCGCCTGTAAGCCGATTATCGCCAGGAAGAGGCCGATCCCGGCACCGACCGCGAACTTCACCGGTTCGGGGAACAGTTTGATGACGTACTCACGCGCGCCGGCCGCCGTCAGCGCGATGAACAGAATCCCCTCGACGACGACCGCCGCGAGTGCGGTCTGCCACGGGACGCCCAGTCCGAGGACGACCGTGAACGCGAAGAAGGCGTTCAGGCCGAGGCCCGGTGCCTGCCCGAACGGGCGGTTCGCGTAGAACGCCATGATCAGTGTCGCCACCGCCGCCGAGATGAGTGTCACCACGGCGAGCATCTGGATGGTCTCGGCTGTCGTCCGACTCGGTACGTCGATGGCGGCGACGAGGATCGAGGGGTTGACGACGACGATGTAGCTCATCGTCAGGAACGTCGTCAGCCCCGCCACGACCTCCGTCCGGAGGTCGGTGTCGTGTTCCTCGAAGCCGAAGTAGTCCGCGAGTTGCTCCGTGAGGCCCATGTACGGCTACGAGTAGCCCGAACGTGCCACTTAACGATTCCTATCTCGGAGTCGGCAGTATGCGTGTTCGTGTATTAAATTCGGATGAGAGCGAGCCGAACCCGCGAGAAGTTGGCGAGTCGTGCATAGACTCGTGTGAGCACACTGCTCGTTCGACACCGGGGACGGGTGACGTCGAACCGCGCGTCACTCCATCGTCGTCAGCGCGCCGACCGGGGCGTCCGCGAGCGTCTCGGCGCGGGACATCCCCTCGTCGCCGACCGCGATGAGCGCGAAGACGCCCGTCACCTCGGCGTCGGCCTGTTTCGCGATGTCGAGCAGGAGTTCCTGGGTCTCGCCGGAGCGGATCAGGTCGTCGACGACCAGCACGCGCTGACCGGCCGAGAGTGCACTGGCCGGGAGGTAGTAGGTGAGTTCGATGCCCGAGGCGAGTCGCTGGCGGGACTCGATGAACTCCTCGACGGCCGTCTCCTTCGACTTCTTCGCGTAGGCGAGGCGGGCGTCGAAGTACGACGCCATCGCCGCGCCGAGGGTGATGCCGTCGGTCGCGGCGGTCAACACCACGTCCGGGCGACCGAACTCGAAGCTGTTCGCGGCGACCGGTGCGACCAAGTCGAGAAAGGACTGGTCGAAGACGACGTCGGAGTTGTCGACGTAGCCCTCGTCGTCGAAGCGAATGCGGTCTTCCAACTCGTCGGCGAGCGCCTCGCGGCCGACGCCTTCGACGACCTCGCCCGCCCGTTCCGCGCCGGGCAGGACGTGCCCGTTGACGTACCGGTTCAGATCGCCAGCGGGGAGGCCGGTCACCTCCGCCAGTTCCTCGTAGGTCCGCGTCTCCTTCAGCATCCGGAGGACGGCGACGGCCTGCAACTGGAGGGCGGCCTTCTCTGCTCTGTTCATGTCCCTCGAAAGTCGGTCGCACGAACATGAACACTTCGATTCACTGCTCTCCTCGATCTGCGCAGTTCCGTGGGTATCTGCCACATCCACCGACGACGCCCGCGAGCGCGTCGTCCGGCGGCAGGTCGCCCCGATCGGGAGCCGAAACCCTTTCGGCCGGGCCACCCGCGCCACACGGTATGGCTGTACTCCCCGAGGGGTTCGCGCTCCCGCCGTTCCCCTACCTGCTCGCGGTGCTCGGCGGTCTCGCGGGCGTCGGCTGGCTGGTCGTCCAGCGCCGCCCGCCCGTCACCGACCGGACTATCGCCGGCTTCGCGCCGTGGATGCTGGTCGGCAGTGCGAGCCACGTGCTCTCCGTCGTCGGCGCGCTCCCCCCGGTGGTCGACCCGCTGGCCGGCACACCGACGGTCTACGGCACGGTCGCGGTGCTCGCCGGTGGAGTCTGGCTCCTCGCGGACGCGCAGGCGGACGGCACCGACACGACCGCCCGACTGCTCGGCGGACTCGGACTCCTCGCGCTCGCGGTGCCGGTCGCACTGGCACTCCTCGACGGACTCGGCCGTGGCTCGCTCCGACTGTTCTGGCCGACGGTCGGGCTTCTCGGCTCCATCGTCCTGAGTGCCGGCGTCTGGCTCCTCCTCCGCCGGCTTCGGCCGGTCGTCGAGGTGACGGGCGCGGCGGGCGCGCTGGCGGTGTTCGGCCACGTCCTCGACGGGGTCTCGACAGCCGTCGGCATCGACCTGCTCGGCTTCGGCGAGCGGTCGCCGCTCTCCCGGTATCTGATCGAGTTCGCCGCCGAGTTGCCGACCGCGAGCGTGATCGGCAGTGGCTGGCTGTTCGTCGTCGTGAAGGTCCTGCTGGCGGGCTTTCTGGTCGTCCTGCTGTCGGACTACGTCGAAGAAGAACCGACCGAGGGCTACCTGCTCGTGGGGTTCGTCGCGGCCGTGGGTCTCGGACCGGGGGCGCACAACCTGCTGTTGTTCACGGTCGCCTGAGAGAGAACAATCCGAGTTTAGGCTCAACGTGTGAAATGGGCCTGTGATTATTCCTTCTCGGGGGGCGATTCAGGAGTTTCGTGTTCCCAATCCGGAATTAGTCTCATCCCATCCGACTGGACCCTTTTCCAGTACGAAGGGTGTAGCTCAGAGAGGTGTCTACTGAAGCCTTGCTTCGTCTGGAACTGTTTGTCACAGGTTGGGCATCGGAACGTATCCCGACGCACCAGTGATTCGTCGTGTGAGTGTGCGTGGTGGATTCGCATTGCCTGTTTGGTGTCGAAGTCGTCTCCGCAAGTCGGACAAGAGATCGTGGCGTAGTGACTGAGGTTCCGCTGATTCATACTCTGCCCCCTGTCGTTTCTTCAAGTGGTCTTTCCAGCTTCGGATGGTTCGAGACTCCGCACCAGCCAGTGTCGGCCGTCTGTGAGTCGTTCTTTGTGTCAGACATCCTGTGGATAGTGCACAGACTCCCACATGTATATACAGAAGGAAAAGACTAGAGACATTATAGGACAATATGTCTCAAGCATTTATTGAGTATATTGGGCGTCCTGGTTCGGAATTAGAGTTGCTCAAAGTACACGACGTAGTCGAGATTGGAGGCTCGTCTATCTGCTTCGGCTCGGTCATTTGGAAGGACAGACCGCGTTATGCTTTATATATTATCGGCCCGAACTCAGATGTCTGGATTACAGACCCTAGGGACTTCAGCAGAGGTATCCAAAACCGTCAGCTCTTGGAATCACGAATCAGGATAACAGCAGATATGGCTCAAAAGGGCTGTTACAAGTATGAGGACGATGAGGAGGCAATCCCGATTGAGATAGCCACAATGGGTTCTTCTGGAATCGCGGCATACCTGTTTGCTGTCTCGGGATATACACTGCAAGAAATTAGCGAGGTGATGGGCCTAAACTCTCGTGATAGTGTACGAAAGTACCTCAGAAGGTACCAAAGAAACGAGAATATCGCGGGGATTTTTCCGGATTACGATCTAGAAATGATGTCACGGTGAAGGTTTTGCGGTGGTTCTGTGCAGTCGTGTGCACTTTGTTTGCGTAACAGGAGCTCTGACTGCCTGAAATCTACTGGCGATCTATCAAACATCTCTGTCACTCGGACGCCTCGATCCGACGCAACTCCTCTGCCAGCGACGCCATCGCCGGGTCCGGATCGCTGTCACCGGCGAGGAGTTCCGAGAGCGTGTCGTCGATGGCGCGATACTGCTCGGTCCACGCGCGAGTGACGGGGAGCGTGAGTCCGGACTCGTTCGCGTCGCGGACCGGTCGTGCGAACTGCCGGAGGTCGTCCGCCTCGCCGGTCGTCCGTGGATACGCCGACCGGCGCGCCGGGAACCAGACGTGTCGGTCGCCCGCTCCGAGAGCCGCCTCGAACAGTCGACGCTGGAAGGTGTCGGTCGCCATCGCCCGCAGGACGGCGGCGGCCGCATCGCGCGTGCCGCCGGTCGCGTTCGGGTTGAGGACGGCGTACTGCCCGAAGTAGCTACTCGGCGGGCCGCCGGTCCACGGCAGGGGGCCTTCGATACCGCTGACACGCGGAACGCGGGTCACGCCGATTCGGTCCACTGCCGGTCGGCCGAGCGTGCCGAGTCGTGACGCGAGCGTCCGGCAGGCGACCGCCTCGCCGGTCGCCACGCGTTCGAGCGCCGCCCGCTCAGAGACCGACTCGTCGGGACCGAGTCCGGTGACGCCCGTCTCGCCGGACTCGACGAGCGACCGGAGGTGGCGGGCGGCCGCGACTCCGGCGGCGTCGCCGACCGTCACCGGGCGGTCGCCGACCGGGCCGAACAGGAACTGCGAGGGGTCGCCGAAGTACCCCCCGCCGTAGCCGGCGAGCAGGTCGTGAAACAACCCGGTGGGGTAGTCGCCGCCGTCGGTCTCGAACAAGAATCCCTCGACGTCTCGTTCGTCCCGCACGTCTCGCACTGCCTGCGCGAACGTCGTCCACGTCGGCGGATCGTCGTCCCAATCGGCGACCGGATACCCCTCTTCTGCCACCCAGTCCCGGCGGTACGCGACGACCGAAGGGACCGCGAACAGCGGGAGTCCGACGAGGCTGTCGCCGACCGTCATCGCCCGGCGACCCATTCGGAACGCTCCCTCGGCGATATCCGACCCGGCGACCGATCGCAGGTCGGGTAACTCGTAGTTTGCGGCGGTGAGTCGCAGGTCCTCGCCGGCCGTGTTCCCGCCGTAGACGAGCAGTTCCGGCGTACTGTCGCCGTCGTCGATGGCCGACTCGAAACGGTCTCGCGTGTCGGCCATGAAGCCAGCACCGACCGACAGTTCCACGTCGGTCGGCAGGCCGGCGTCGGCGAGGGCGTCGCCGACGAGGGCTTCTCGGCCGGCCGCACGACTCCAGACGAGTCGAACACGGGTCGTCGTCAGCGAGCCGAGACAACCGCTCGTCGCGGTCACACTCGAGGCGAGTACCGCACACGCCTCTCGTCGCCCGATTCGTGGCACAGTCGCCGGCAGTTCACTCGGCGCGAACAAAGCTCTTGTCGCCGCACCGATGGTCGTCCGGGTCGTCGGAGGCCCGGCTTTTTCACCCCGGCGGTCGTCTCTCCGGATCATGGCTCGCGTCATCTGCGTCGGGCACGTCAACTGGGACGTGACGCTCCGGGTCGACCGCCTCCCCGAACCGGACGGTGAGTCGGTCATCGAGGAGCGGCGGACCGCCGGCGGTGGGAGCGCGGCCAACGTCGCGGTCGGCCTCGTCGGTCTCGACACGCCGGCGACGCTGCTGGGGAGTGTCGGCATCGACGACCACGGCCGCTCTGCCCGGCGGGAACTCGTCACCGCCGGGGTGGACTGCGGGCCACTCGTCGTCACCGAGTCGGGACCGACCGCCGTGAAGTATCTCGTGGTCGATCCGACCGGCGAGGTGATGGTGCTCTCGCGGGGCGGCGCGAACGAAGCGTTCTCGGCGGACGACCTGCCGGCCCGGACGCTCGCCGGCGCGGAGCACCTCCACCTGACGAGTCAGCATCCCGGGACGGCCGCCGAACTCGCCCACCGGGCGCGTGCCGAGGGCGTGACGGTCAGCATCGACCCCGGCCGTCGGGTCGCGGACCGGGACTTCGACGCCGCCATCGAGGCGTCGGACCTCGTCTTCCTGAACGACCGCGAGGCCGCGGCCGGGTACGCCGGCGACCTCGTCGCCGACGGGCGAACCGTGGTCGTCAAGCACGGCCCCGAGGGAGCGGAGATCAGACGCGAGGCGACGTCGCCCGCGGTCCACGAGGGGTTCCCGGTCGAGTCGGTGGACACGACCGGCGCGGGCGACGCCTTCGCGGCCGGCTTCCTCGCCAGTCGCCTCCAGGGAGCAGACGACGACCGCGCGCTCGCGGTCGCCAACGCCTGCGGCGCGCTGACGGCGGGCGAGACCGGTGCTCGGGTCGGACTCGACTGGGACGTCGTGGAGTCGGTGCTCGCGGGCGACTGACTCGCTCAGAACTCGGAGGGACCGCCGTCGACGTACCGGAAGTCGATGCCGGCGCGTCGGGCCGTCTCCTCGTCGCGCCGGGAGTCGCCGACGAACAGCACCGGATCGTCGCCGGTGAGGCCGAGTCGGTCGACGGTCGCCAGCAGCGGCTCGGGGTTCGGCTTCCGGGTCGCCACCGAGTCCCGGCCGACGACCGCCCGGACCGCGTCGGTCAGATCGTGGGCGGCGAGTGCCTCCCGGCACGCGGCTTCACAGTTCAGCGAGCAGATCCCGACCGGGATCGAGTGGCCGGAGAGGCAGTCGGCGAGTGGGAGTCGCTCGGAGGTGCGTGCGCCCTCGCGTTCGTGGTCGACGAGGACCGCCTCGATCTCGTCGCGCAGGCCGCGCTCGTCGGCCAGATCGAGCATCGCCCAGAGGTCGCCGTCGGCCTCGACCCCGTGGTCGGCGAAGACGCGCACCGCCTCGCGGGCCGTGGCGTCCCAGTCCACCGCGAGGCGGACGACCGTCCCGTCGAGGTCGTAGACGACCGCGTCGTAGCCCGTCACGTCGCAGGTGTCGGCTGTCACACCGCACAGTCGGCGGGGGAGGGGCTTCGGTGTGGCGGTCGAACTGCCCGCTTCAGTCGGAAATGCGAGGTGTTTTCGGAGCCTGAAACCGCTCGGCCCCTTTTAACACCGACCGGAGCGACCGGGTGGTATGCGCCGACTCGTCGGCTTCGACGCCGCCCTCCCCTCGCTCTCGGAGTCGTTGGTTCCGACCGGCACGAGCGTGCCTGGTTACACGAATCTGCCCACGGCCACGAGCGTCCCCGCCGGCACGGCAGACGTGCTCTCCGGGTCGCCACTCGCCGGACAGCCCGCCTTCCTGTTGCTCGCGCTGGTGACGATCACCGGCGCTGGGTTGGGACTCCTGATCTCACTGCAGGCGTATCAGGGCTACCGGCAGGCCCGGAGCACCCGACTGCTGTCGCTCGCGGTCGGGGTCGTTCTCCTGACGCTGGTTCCCTTTCTGCTGACGGTCGTCGGGGCCGTCCTCGCCGGGGCGACGACGCTGACGAACCTCTCGTATCCCGTGGCGCTCGTCACCAGGACCGCCGAGGTGCTGGGCCTGCTCGCAATCCTCTACTCGCTCCAGC
Organism: Salinirubrum litoreum; assembly: GCF_020567425.1. Classification (NCBI taxonomy): domain Archaea; kingdom Methanobacteriati; phylum Methanobacteriota; class Halobacteria; order Halobacteriales; family Haloferacaceae; genus Salinirubrum; species Salinirubrum litoreum. The sequence continues at coordinate 1,562,363 of NZ_JAJCVJ010000001.1, forward strand.
AGGGGTGACCTGCCCCGGAGAACACGCGGAACGAGCGGAGCGCGATCGGCAGGAACTGCGAGACGTCGACGACTGCGAGATGTCGGCGACTGCGAGGCGTCGGCGACCGCCGAGAGCCGACGCCGACGACAGGACCGCGACCGGGCCGCACGACAGTCGTCGCCCGCGTGGAGTCGGCGACCGCCGGGAGCCGACGACCGTGTTCACGCCACCACACCGAGGAAATCGCTCGCGCTGGCTCAGTCCAGCAACCCACGCGCGATGATCTTCTTCTGGATCTCCGTGGTCCCCTCGTAGATGGTCGTGATCTTCGAGTCGCGGTAGAAGCGCTCCACGTCGAACTCCGACATGTAGCCGTAGCCGCCGTGAACCTGGACCGCCTCGTTGGTGATGTCGACCGCCGCCTCGCCCGCGAAGTACTTCGCCATCGCCGCAGCGATGCGGGGGTCCTCGCCCGCGTCGTCCAGTCTGGCCGCTTCCCGAACCATCAGCCGCGCGGCCTGTAGCTGGGTGCCCATCTCCGCGAACGTGTGCCGGATGCTCTGGATCTCCGCGATGGGCTGGTCGAACTGCTCGCGGTCGCCCGCGTACTCTCTCGCCTCGTCGAAGGCGGCCTGCGCCAGTCCGACCGCCTGCGAGGCGATGCCGATCCGACCGCCGGTGAGAATCGAGAACGCCGCAGAGAGGCCCTTCCCCTCCTCTGTCAGCCGGTTCTCGGCGGGGATGCGCGCGCCGTCGAAGGACAGTTGGGTGGTGTCGCTGGCCCGCAGGCCGAGTTTCTCCTCCTTCCGGCCGACCTCGACGCCCTCGGTCGACTTGGGCACGAGGAACTGCGTGATCGACCCGGGGTCGTCGCGGTCGGTCTTGGCGAAGAGGATGCAGACCTCGCCGCGTTCGCCGTTCGTGATCCACTGTTTCTTCCCGTCGATCACGTACTCGTCGCCCTCGCGGCGGGCGACCGTCTCCATCGCCGCCGGGTTCGATCCGGCCTGCGGTTCCGAGAGCGCGAACATCCCGACCGGGCGACCGTCGACCATCTCGGGGAGCCAGCGTTCCTGTTGGGCGTCGGTGCCGAACTCGGCGAGACAGGAGGTGGCGAGACAGTGGACAGACAGGGCGGTGGCGACCGCGAGTTGGCCGTAGGCGACCTGCTCGTTGACGATGCTGTAGGTGGTGCGGTCGGCGTCGAAGCCGCCGTACTCCTCGGGGACCGTCAGGCCAGTGAGGTCCAACTCGGCGAGACCGTCCCACACGTCCTCGGGGAACGACTCCTCGGCGTCCGCCTCCCGTGCTGTGGGGCGGATCTCCTCGACGGCGAACTCGTGTACCACGTCGCGGATCGCGCGCTGTTCGTCCGTCAGCGCCGAGTCCGCGTCTGCGAGCGACATACTCGGTGATTCGGTTCCGCATCAAAAAAGATGGCTTTTCCCACTACGCTCAAGTTACTGCAGGAGACAGTTACCCCCATGACACGGTCTCCCGGCCGCACAGTCGTGTTCGTCGTCACAGCCCTCCTCGTCTCCTCGGTCGTCGCCGTCCCACTGCTCGCAGCGCCCGCCAGTGCCCAGTCCGGTGGGTTCACCGTGGTCGTCACCGACGACACCGGCGAGCGACTCGCGGACGCGACGGTGAACGCCTCGTGGGGTGGCGAACGCGACTCGAAGACGACGACGAGCAACGGGACGGTCGTCTTCGACGTCCCGCGCGGCGAGACGGTCTTTCTCACGGTCACCCACCCCGACTTCGCCAGCGACGAGCAGCGCGTCGTCTCCGACACCGGCGACCCGGCACGGATCGAGTTCCGGACGACCGGGACGCTGGTCGTGACCGCCAGTGCCGGCGGCGAGCGACTCGCCAACGCCCGCGTGACACTCACCGACGAAGAGGCGAACGAGACGATACTGGAAGGGCGAACCGGCGACGACGGCCGGTTCACCTCCGAGACCATCCCGCAGGGCGTCTACAACGTCACGGTCTCCCGAACCGGCTACTTCGCGGTCGAAGAACGCGTCGCCGTCTACGGCCGGACGACGGTCGACACCCAGCACCAGCGCGGCTCCATCGAACTGCGCGTCAGGGTGGTCGATCCGTACTTCTCGTCGCCGGAACCGGTCGCCGAGGCGAACGTGCGCTACGACGCCTACGACGGCGACACGACGACCGGCAACGGGGTCGTCCGTCTGCTCGCCCCGCTGAACAGCCGTGACTCGCTGATCGTCGAGAAGGAGGGGTATCAGACAATCGAGCGCACCATCTCGGTCGGAGAGTCACCCCGCGATCTGACGGTCACCCTCTCCCGGACGCCGACGCTCGACACGAGTCTCTCGGCGACCAGTGTCGAAGCTGGCGAGTCGGTGACACTGACGGTCCGGAACGCCTACGACGACCCCGTGACGGGCGCGACCGTCAGTCTGGACGGCGAGGAGGTCGCCACGACCGACAACGGGACCGCCGAGTTCGCGGTGCCGCCGGGTGAGCACGAGGTCGTCGTGGCGACCGACGAGACCGAGACGACGCTCTCCGTGACCGGCGAGGGGACGCCGACCGCGACCGTGCGCTCGGAGCCGACGCCGACACCGAGTGCGACGCCCGAGGCCCCGACGACCGAGACGACCGGTCCCGGGTTCGGTGTGCTGGCCGCGGTGGTCGGACTGCTCGGACTGATCCTGCTCGCTGTCGGTGGCCGGCATCGCAGTCGCTGAGCGACCCTGCGCCGGTCACGACCGGCGGGTAGTCCTCACTCCCGCAGGAACGCGACGACCTCCTCCGCCTCGGCCGACAGCCCGCCACCCTGCGCGAACGTCGGCCCGCCGCCACCGCCGCCGCCGAACTCGGTCGTGACTCGGTCCACGATCTCGCCCGCGTCGGCGTCTCCCTCGCCGGTGGCCGCGACGACGACGAACCGACTGTCCCCCGCACCGACGACCGCCAGCACGTCGCCGGCCTCGCCGACGAGCGACTTGAGTCGGTCGCCGACCGTGTTCGCGTCGAAGCCCTCGACGGTGCCGACGCGCCACGTCAGCCCGTCGCGTTCCTCGCGCGGGAGGTCCGCGAGTCGCGCGTCGAGCACCTCGGCCTGGAGGTCGCGCACCTCGGCTTCCAGTCGGTCGCGCTCGTCGCGGAGGTCGGCGACGCGCTCCGGCAGGTCGGCGACACCGACGCCGAGATCCCGGCTGGCGTCGAGTGCGGCCCGCTTCGTCTCGGCGCGGCCGTCGATGCCGGTCGGCCCGACCGCGAACTCGACGCGGGTGAGGCCCTCGCCCGGATTGGAGCGGGACAGCACCTCGACGGGTCCGATCTCGCGCGTGTTCGAGACGTGCGTGCCGCCGCAAGCCGCCACGTCCCAGTCGGCGACGGTGACGACCCGGACCGTGTCGCTGCCCGAGAGGACGCCCTCCTCGGTCTTCGTGTTGAACGCGATGCCCTCGCGGTCCATCGCCTCCCGTTTCGGGAGTCGCTCCCACGAGACGTCGCGGGCGTCCCACACCGCGCGGTTCGTCAGGCGTTCGAGTTCCACGAGCGTCGCGTCGTCGATGTCTGTCGTCGTCGAGAAGTCGACTCTGACTTTCGACTCGTCGATGTCGAAGCCGCCGTAGCCCAGGTCGTCCAGCAGTCGGCGGCCCGCGCCGTAGAGGACGTGGCTCGCGGTGTGGGCACGCATACAGTAATCCCGGAAGGCGTCGTCGACGTGGGCGGTGACGCTGTCGCCCTCCGCGCAGTCGATCGGGTCGGCGAGGTGGTGGACGACGGCGTCGGCCTCGGGGTCCCGTTGGACGTCCACGACCGGCACGTCGTCGATGGTGCCACGGTCGGCGGGTTGGCCGCCGGACTCGGCGTAGAAGTACGTCCGGTCGAGGACGAGTCGGTCGCCCTCGCATCGTTCGACGGTCGCCTCGAAGCTCCGCACCGCCGGGTCGTCGGCGGCCAGCGAGTCGCTCATGAGAGACGCGAGGCCCGGCAGGTGGAAAAACGAGTGGGTCCGGGCAGGTGCCGCCGGGGAGTCTGTCGGGGGCGACCGTGGGCCGTCGCCTACTCGTCGGCCAGTTCCACGTCGAGGCGGGCTTCGAGTTTCCCGATGACGCTGCCGCCGACGCCGGCTTGCGTCGCACGGCCCTGTTCGATCGCGAGCAGGTCGGATTCGTCGACGTCGAGTTCGGCGGCGAGTTCGGCGAGTTGCAGACCGGCCGCTTGGCGGGCCGACTCCACGACGTCACCGTAGTCCTTCACGAGGTACGGGAGGCGGTCCTTCTCGTAGTCGGTGCCCTCCTCCTCCCAGCGCTTCGCGTCGCCCTTCTGGGCGTCGTACAGCTTCGCGGCCTGCTGGGCGGCGCGCTTCTTCCGGCTGACCTCGCCGGTGTCGCGGTCCTGCTGGGACTCGCGTTTCTTCCGGTCCTTGTGGGCGGTGTCGTCGTGGGGGGCGCAGTCGGCACAGACGAGGAGGTTCGCGCCGGCGACGTTCGCCTTGCGGAGTTTGCCCGTCTCCTTCCCGCAGAGTTCACAGCTGTCGCCGTCGCCGCCGCCGCCACCGGACCCGGTCGAGTACTTCGGCATGCCACGCTATACGTGGCCGGAGGTTGTTAAATCGCGTCGTTGCACTCGCAGGAAGTCCGTCGTGGTCGTGGTCGCGGGGCTGTCGGCCGGTGGTCGCAGGGAGGGGCGAGCGACAGCGTCGGCTGGTCGGTGTAGCGTCGGAAGGATGTGCGTGGGTGATGTCCGTGTAGGGACGTCACCTGCATCGTCACCCTCGGCGGCGATGCCGCCTCGGTGTCGGTGGTCGTCCGACCACCTCGAGACCCGTGTGGATCTCGCGTGCGATGCGTGGGACCGGATTTGAACCGGCGGACCTCTACAGGACAGCGCCCTCAACGCTGCGCCGTTGGCCTGGCTTGGCTACCCACGCTCGCGTGTGTCTGTTTCCGCACCGGGACTACCGCGTGGGTAGATAAAAGCGCTTTCCTTTACTACCGGCACGTGGATTCGACGCACGGGGCGGGGTCGCACGCCGCTCGGGGTGCACCCGCCGACTCACACCGACTCGTTCAACAGCCGTCTGCTCGTCTCGCTGAACCGGAACTCGGGCGTCGCGTCGCTCGGCAACTCGCGCCAGTCGCGCATGATCGTCCACGCCTCCTCGTCGGCGTGGTGGTGGCGAAGCCCGAAGGCGTGGCCGATCTCGTGGAGGATCAACCACGCACCCTGCGTCCCCGAGGCGTAGCCGGCGACGGCGGTCCCGTCGCCGTAGAGTCCGTAGCCCCCGGCTCGACCGGCGAGTAGAAGCACGTCACACAACACGTCGCGCGGGCGGGCCGAGTCCCACCACGAGGCCACATCCGAGAGTGACCGTCGTCGGATCACCCACGGGACGTAGGTCGGCGCACCGACGAACAGTTTCGGGTCGTGCGTCAGCGCGTCTCGGAGGACGTACCGCACCACTCCGAGTGGGAGTCGGGCGTCGCCGGGCAGGCGATCGGAAGGTGTGAGTCGGATCGCCCGCGGGACCGTCGCGGTCGCGGTGTCGGCAGGAGAGAGGGTCGTTGGCCGCACCTCGCTTCCGGCGCTGGCGGTGCCCGCCAGACCGACCGTGACACCGGTTGCGCTTGCGATTCGACCGAGGACCCCCCGGCGCGAGACCGAACGCATCTGGCTACGAGGTGGTAACCACGAGTGCATAACACTTCTGTCAGTAGTTCTGTTCGATCAACTGGTAGGATGCGGGACGTGGCGGCCACGAGTGCGAGCGGACCTCTGCCACGACCGCGACAGCACCAGCAGGACACAGCACCGCAGACCGCACCTCTGTCCTCGCCAGACGCGGATGGTCGAGACGCCGGGGGCTTTCACCCCTCGTTGTCCGCGACTCACTCGACGGTGATTCTGTCTTCCGGGCGCGTTCACCTCTCGTCGTCCACGACCGATTCACCCGAACAGTCCACGACCGACTCCACCCAGCCATCCCGGTCCGACCCCCGACCTATTTCCCGGTCGCCTGCGACGCGAAATCGTGCGACTCGTAGAGGTGACAGTGCCCGCCGGCAAGCGCCAGGCCGTCCTCTCGGTGCTGGACGACGAGGAGATAGACTACGTCGTCACCGAGGAGACCAGCGGCCGAGAGTACACCGCCGTCGTCACCTTCCCGGTGCCGAAGGTCGCGGTCGAACCCGTCCTCGACGACCTCCGGGACGCGGGCCTCGGCGAGAACGCCTTCACCATCGTCCTGACGCCCGAGACCGTCGTCTCACGCCGGTTCGAGCAGTTACAGGAGAAGTACGACGACGAGAACGACAACGGGGACCGCATCGCCCGCGAGGAACTCGTCGCCCGCGCCGCCGACCTCGCGCCGAACCGCTGGGTCTACCTCGTGATGACGACCGTCAGCGCCGTGGTCGCCACCGCCGGTCTCCTGCTGGACTCGGCGGCCGTGGTCGTCGGCTCGATGGTCATCGCGCCGCTGATCGGCCCGGCGATGGCGACCAGCGTCGGCTCCGTGCTGGCCGAGCGCGACCTGTTCGTCCGTGGGATCAAACTCCAGGCAGTGGGCGGCCTGCTGGCCGTCGTCGCCGCCGGCCTGTTCGCGCTCCTGCTCCGGACGACCGGTGTCGTCCCCCTCGGTCCCGGTGAAGTGCTGGCCATCGGCGAGGTGGAGGAGCGACTCGACCCCGGCGTACTCTCGCTGGCGGTGGCACTCGCCGCCGGTGTCGCCGGGGCGTTCAGCCTCTCCTCCGGCGTCTCCTCCGCGCTCGTCGGGGTGATGATCGCCGCCGCGCTGGTGCCGCCGACCGCCGTCGTCGGCATCGGCATCGCGTGGGGCGAACCGGCGACGGTCGTCGGCTCCGGCATCCTCGTGTTGATCAACTTCCTGTCGGTGAACCTCTCGGCGCTGGTCGTGCTCTACCTGCAGGGCTACCGCCCCGAGAACTGGTTCCGCGAGGACGAGGCCCGGACCGCGACGCTCCGCCGGATCGGGACGCTCGTCGTCGCCGTCGCCGTGCTCTCGCTGTTCCTCGGCGGAGTCAGCTACACCGCCGTCCAGACCGCCGCCTTCGAGGAGGACGCCCGCACGACCGTCGAAGGCGAGTTGGCCGACTACCCCGACGAACTGACGCTCGTCTCGATGGACGTGGAGTACGGCGGCGAACTGGTCCGCCGGCCGGCCGGCGTGGTCGTCACGGTCGGCTACCCCGCCGAGACCGATCCGCCCTCGCTCCGTGGTGATCTCGCGGGTGCGATTCACGACCTCCCGGCGGACCGGTTCGGCGTCGTCGATCCATCGACCGTGACGGTCGAAGTGCGGTACGTCGCGGTCGAACGCCCGCCGGATGCGGCGGAACTCGGGACACCGGAGACGCTGACACCGACCGCGAGACGGGCAGTGGCTGCCTGAGAACGATCCGCCAGCCAGCCGATATGTAAAACGGAATTTTGTGCTTAGCGCGGCTTCAAGCCGTGAGCCGTCGAATATCTTGGTATGCGACGAGCACTCCTCGCAGTGGCCCTCGCAGGACTCCTCCTGCTCGCGGGCTGTACCGCACCGCTCCAGACGAACGCGTCCTCGACCGACGGGGACACCGGGCCGACGCTCTCGGCCTCGGGCACCGGCCAGATCAGCGCCGAGGCCGACCTCGCGGTCGTCTCGGTCGCCGTGACCGCCCGCGCCGACAGCGCCGACGACGCACGCGGTCAGGTCGCCGACGGCGTGGCGAGCGTCAGGCAGGCACTCGCGGACGCCGGTATCCCCGAGGACGCGGTGACGACGGCGTACTTCTCGGTCCGGCCGGAGTACGACGACGAGGACCGCATCCCCGACAGCTACCGCGCGACCCACGCGCTCCGGATCGAGACCGACCCCGCCCGCGCCGGTGAGGTCGTCGACCTCGCGGTCGGCAACGGGGCGACCGAGGTCAACGGCGTCCAGTTCACCCTGACCGACGAGACCCGCGACGAACTCCGCAGTGAGGCGCTCGCGCAGGCCGTCGACCGTGCCCGCGCCGACGCCGACGCGGTGGCTGGTGCGGCGGACCTGCAGATCACCGGCGTCGAGTCCATCTCGGTCGGGAACAGCTACTCGCCCGGCCCGTTCTACGCCGAGACCGCCGCAGATCGCGCCGGTGGCGCGACCAGTTTCGCGCCCGGTCCGGTGACGGTGTCGGCGTCGGTGTCGATCACCTACACGGTCGAGTAACCGAGTCCCGGACGCGACTCGTCACACCTCTTCCTCGGCCAACTGCCGCACCGTCAGCACCGGCACCGGACACGTTCGGACGACACGCTCCGCGACGCTCCCGATGAGAAACCGGTTCTCGCCGTGTCGCCCGCGCGTGCCGGTGGCGACCATGTCGGCGTCGTGTTCGCGGGCGTACTCCGAGATGACTGCCGCCGGGCGACCCTCCCGCACTGCGGTCGTCACCGACTGGTCGGTGGCGTCGGTCACGGTCGCCAGTGCCTCCTCGCCGCGTTCGTGGAGTGCCTCGCGCATCTCCTCGCGGACGCTCTCGGGTGACGACTCCACCTCGCCGGCGTCGACGACGTACAGCGCGTGGACCGAGGCGTCGAACCGCGAGGCGAGGTCGAGTGCCACCGTGATACAGCGCCGGACGCTGTCGGAGCCGTCGGTGGCGATGACGATCTCGTCGAACATACGCGCCACGTCGTCGGGCCGGGGCTTAAATCCCGCGTGGTGCCGGCGGGGTCGCCGGCGATCACCGCACGTCACCCCGACCGGAGGGGGAGCGTTTTTGCCGGATGGGGTCGCACGTGGCCGTATGACCGAGCCACTCGACATCGATCTCGTCCTCGCGCCGGTCGACGGGAGCGAGGAGTCCGTGACCGCGATCGAGTACGCGGTCGCCATCGCGGCCGAGTACGACGCCGACGTCCACACCGTGTACGTGCTCGGCGAGGAGGTCACGCGAGCGATCGAGACCGGCGCGGTCGACGAGACGTCGGTCGCCGACGACACCGGAGCGTTCGTCGACACCGCCGTCGAGATCGCCGAATCGTCGGGGGTCCACCTCTCGTCGTCCATCGCCTACGGCTTCTCGACGCGCGTGAAGACTCGCCACCCGGGTAGCGTCATCCTCGACACCGCCGAGGAACTGGCGGCCGACTTCGTCGTCGTCCCGCGCGAACCGGTCTCGGGCGACCCGGGCGAGGTGTTAGAGAAGGCCGCCGAGTACGTCCTGCTGTACGCGAGTCAGCCGACGCTGTCGGTGTAGTCGGGTTCGACGACGAGGCGGGCCGACTGCGGCGACCCTACGACAGCCGCAACGTCATCTCCAACTCGAAGCTCTCCGCGTCGCTGGTCTCGAAGCCGATCTTCTTGTAGAGGCCCACGGCGGCCCGGTTCCAGCGTTCGACCGTGAGCCACACCTTCTCGATGCCCTCCTGCTGGCCGTAGCCGAGCAGGCCGGTCATCAGTCGGGTGCCGATGCCGGAGCGCTGGTACGCCTGGAGGACGAAGATGGCGAGTTCGTACGCCTCGCCGTCGGGCACCAGCGTCGCGTGGCCCGCCGCGTCCGGCCCGTCCCACGCGATCACGTTCAGGCAGTCGTCGGTGAGGATGTTGTCCAGCCAGTCGCGGACGCGGTCCTCGCGGGCCGGCGGGATGCCCTGCGCGCGGTCGGAGGGGTCGAAGGCGTCGTACATCGCCACGAGCGCCTCGTACTCCGAGCGCCCGCCGATCTCCCGGTCCGGGTCGTAGGGCCGGAGTTCGATCTCGCGGTCCTCCCGGTCGGTGAACGTCAGGGGCGGCGCGTCGAACGACTCGACCGGCTCGTCGGCGAAGTTGCGGTCCGTCATGGTCACCTGACGAGCGTGACGGTCACGTGGGAGTTCAGCAGGACGAACTCCGCGACCTGGCCGATCTTGATCTTCCCCATCGGGCTGGTCTGGCCGCCGCCGATGACGATCTGCTCGAACCCCTCGTGTTCGGCGATCTCGACCAGTCGACTGCCGGGGTCGCCCTCGACGCGCCGCACCTCGGCGTCGATCGCCGCCGCGTCGAGCGTCTCGCGGACCTCCTGTGCTACGTCCTCGGGCGCGGGGTCGGACTCGGGGTTGTCGAGCACCGCGACGGTCAACTCGTCGCCCGCCTCGCGGACGCGGTCGACCGTCTGCTCCAGTGCTCGGATCGAGTCCTCGGTGCCGCCGACGCCCAGTAAGACCTTCATACGCGGTCGGTCGTAGGCATGGCTCAAAACCGTTGTGTGCGGCCCCCCGCGACGGAACGCTTTTTCCCTCCCCGCAGGCAACGACCGGGCATGGCAGACGATCCCGCGACGACGCCCGAGTCGGGCGACGAGGAGGCGACCGAGACCGCCACCGACGAGGCGGCGACCCGGACGCCGACCGACGACGACACCCCCCACACCTCGGGAGCGAGCGAGTCGCCGGCAGGCGACGACGCGAGCGACCAGTCCGCCGAACACGAATCGGGGACCGAGTCCGGCGACGACCAGTACGTCGACGCCGAGGACATGGCGCCACAGGAGTCCAGCGACCTCGCAGACGAGGCCGTCTCTGCCGAGGACGCGGCCGCCGACGTGCCGGCGGACGTGCAGAAGTACGCCCGCTTCCAGAAGATGGACGGCGCGCAGTACGACCGGGTCAACGAGTTCCTGCGCGACCGGACCTACATCACCGCCCGCGAGTGGGCTATCGCTCGGCTGTGTGCCGACTTCCGGACCGAGACCGGCGTCGAGATGACGAAGATCGGCGAGAACCTGCCGCGCTTGATCCCGTTCATGACCGACACCTACACGCCGCAGGCCGTGAATCAGGCGCGCCACTCCTTCGAAGAGAAGGTGACGAAGGCCGGCGCGACGTTCCTCTACGGCGCGATGTCGGGCTTCTTCACCGCCGAGGAACTGGACGAGACCATGTACGAGGTCAGCGAGGTCGCCAAGTTCTTGCTGGAAGTCGAAGGGGTAGACCTCTCTGTCGGCGACGAGTTGGAGGCCGAAGAACGCATCTCCAGTGTGATGCGGGAGGTCAGACAGTCCAGTGCGGAACTCCGGGGCGAGGAAGTGCAGTGTCCCGAGTGCGGCCACGTCCACGAGTCCTGAGGGTCGCGGTCGTCAACTCGCGGTCGGCGCCTGCCGACGCGACCGACTCACTCCACCAACTCGCCGAACCGGTCGTACTGCGGGGCACCACGATTCCGGGCGAGTCGTCGCAACCGCGATGCCGGGAACCGGTAGCGGTCCAACTCGTCGGGTGCAGTGTCCGCCCGGAGGGAGTCGAGATACACCGCCTCCACGACCGGTTCGTGGTCGCCGTAGTCGGCGTTCGACGCGAACTCGGCGATCGTCTTGCCGGCCGACTCGACGACCGCCTCGTCCGCTCGCTGGCCGGGTCTGCCGACGACCAGCAGGAGTTTCTCGGTCTCACGGTCGCGGACCAGATCACCCGGATCGAGGCGGTGCCGGCGACAGAGGGCCGCGTTCGCCTCCGCGTGCGGGACGAAGGTTCGCTCCCCGCAGACCGCACAGACCGCCTCGGTCGTCCCCGGCGGGGCGACGAGTCCCTCGGTCACCTCGATCGCGACCCGGCGGAGATGCTTACAGCGGGCACCGCGGATGGCGTAGTCCGGGCACGTGCAGGTCCGGTTCTGGAGGTCGACGACGTAGGTCCCGCTGTCGGTCTCGACGACGTACCGGCCGTCGCGCAGCGGTCTGACGGCCATCGGTTCGGTGCGTGCCCGGCGGGACCGGCCGGAGAAGCCGTCGGCTGGCAGTTTCGTCTTGCCGCGCGGTCGCCTCGCCGTCTGGTCGTTCTGTGACACGGGAATCGGGAGCGGGGGCTCCTCGGTGGACGTAGGTCGCCGAGCTACCTAAGACTTCGTCCGAGGGGACGAGACCGCCGAATTCGGCGTCTCGGCCGGCGCGACCGGCGACGATCACTTCGAAGTGCTTTTCATACGCCCGGCGGAAGCGCCAGTCATGGACTTAGACGAGGAAGCGCGCCGCCAGATCGCCGTGTCAGTCGTCGCCGTCGGCTTCTTCGTCGCACTGATCCTCGGCATCGGCGTCGTCTTCGCCAACTCCGGACTCGGCTCGACCGGCGGGCTGGCGCTCGTCGGCGCGATCGTACTGTTCATCTTCGTCATGGCCGCCGTCGGTGTGTTTCTCTCGGACTGACGACGGTCTCGGCGGCGACCTGCTACTCGACGCTCACGACCGACAGCCGACGGTTCAGGCTTCGGACTCTGCTTCCTCGGGGTCTGCGCCACGGTTCCGCCAGTCGTCGATCTCCGAGGCCTCGACCGACGCCAACGCGTCGCCGTAGTACGACATCGGATGCGAGACGGACTCACAGAGACCGCGCTCGTCGTCCTCCTTCACGCAGAGATCGTACGCCTCCATCGTCGCACAGGAGGGCGGCGGGTACTGTGTGACCGGCGTGTTCTGGAGATACTCGATCTGGTAACGGATCGTCTCCGCGTCGACCGACGAGTCGCGGTACAGCGCCACGATCTCGTCGGTGTCCATCCCGATGCCGGTGAGGAAGGCGGTCAGCGAGAAGGTCGCCTCCGCGTCGAGGTCGGCTCCGCGCTGGACCCGGCGCAGGAGTCCGTCCATGCACGGCGGGAACAGTTCGGGGACGACGGTGTCCAGTTGCCGGGTGCCGGACCGGTCGGCCAGCAGTTCGCGGAGGTCGGTGATCTTCTCGTCCAGTGCCTCGACCAGCGCCTCGTTCTCGGCGATGCCCTCGAAGGGGAGGCCCTCGGCGACCCGGCGTTCGACCGCGACCTCAAGCAGGCGGGAGAGTTCCGCACGGGTGACGCGCACCCGGCCGTCTGCCAGTTCGCGGTTCACCAGTCGCCAGCCGTCGCCCCAATCGGCCGTCGAGAGACGGAGGTACGCCCCGACTGCGACCCGGTAGCGGTCCTCGCTCCGGGCGGGCCGGTCGGCGGGCGACTCGGCGATGACGGCGTCCGCGAGGTCGAACTCCCGGAGGACGGTGTCCAGATCGACCGACGCGCCGCCGGTCCGGAGGTCGTCGTCCTGCGCGAAGTCAGCCTCGAAGCGGGCGCGGGCGGTCGCGGCCTCGGCGGCGGCGTACTTCTGCACGGCGGCCGGCGCGTCGACCAGCGAGACGAGGATGCGGGCGATGGGGTACGAGAGGAGTTCGTTCCGGTCGAACCGCGTGGTGTCCTCGGACTCGACGGTGCCGGCCAGCAGGGCGCGTTCGACGCGTTCCAGTCCGCGCTCGACCGCCGGGGCGTCCTCGGCGATCAGCGTCGGCAGATCGGCTCCCTCCTGCTCGACGGTCTCGCGGGCCGCGTCGAAGAAGGGGTACTTGGCGTCGAGCGCGCGCATGACCTGTGGTTTTCTGTCGGTTCGGATAAACGCGACGGTCGGGCGCGAGCCGGGGTGGCGAGGCGTCGAGACCCTCCCGTCGTGTGTTCGAAACCTGCGATCGTGCCGGAGCCTGCGAGCGTACGACCCGCACCCGCAACCGCGCAGCGAACAGCCCCGGCGACCGCACTGCGAACAGCCCCGACGACCGCACTGCGAAGGGCTCCGGGAACGTCGGCTACCCTCGCCTCGCAACGACCCGTTTTTGACCCCCGCCCACCCACAGCCCGTATGCACCTGTTCGCCGTCCCCGATCTGCCGGAGATCGGTCCGGGGGACGACCTCGCGGCACTGATCAGCGAGCGCGTCGACCTCCGCCCGGACGACGTAGTCTGTGTCGCCAGCACGGTCGTCTCGAAGGCCGAGGGACGCACCGCCGACCTCGCCGACTTCCCGGCCGGGCCACGCGCCAGAGAGATCGCCGACCGACTCGCCGACCTCACCGGCGACGAGAAAGACCCCCGCTTCGCGCAGGCCGTCCTGGAGGAGTCTGTCGACCTGCTGATGGAGGCTCCGTTCCTCCTGACCGAGACGCGCTTCGGCCACGTCGGGGTCAACGCCGGCATCGACCGCTCGAACGTCCCCGGTGGCGACCTGCTCCTGCTCCCCGAACGTCCGGGCGAGAGCGCCGAACGCATCCGGGCCGGCCTGTCGGGTGCAGACGCACCGACGGGGGTCGACACGCCGGCAGCGACCGCCACCGACACACCGGCCGTGCTCGTCACCGACACCTGCGGGCGACCGTTCCGGCACGGCCAGCGCGGGGTCGCGATCGGGTGGGCGGGTATCCCGGCGAGTCGTGACTGGCGCGGGGAGACCGACCGCGACGGCCGGGAACTGGGCGTCACCGTCGAGAACGTGATCGACGAACTCGCGGCGGCCGCGAACCTCGTGGCCGGCGAGGGTGCCGGCGGGACCCCGGTAGTCGTGATCCGGGAGTTCGACTTCGGCGACCACGCCGGCAGCGACAACCACTTCCGGGAGATAGAGGGCGACTTCGTCCGGCAGGCACTCCGGGAGTGGGACTTCGACGGCTGACCGCAGATCCACGACCACGGTCGCGGGACCGACCACGGGCCCGAAGCCGACCACCGATACCGGCGACGCCCGCCGACAGTACCCCCATTTAGCAGGCTCCGGTCCTACCGTCCGACAACGAATGCTCGGCATCGAACTCACGCCGGAACATCCCATCGACCGCGTCGTCGACCTCGGCCAGCGTGCCGAGGCGGCCGGCTACGACACGCTGTTCACCAGTTGCCACTACAACAACCGCGACCCCTTCGCGGCGCTCGCACGCCTCGCACACGCGACCGACGACATCCGCCTCGGACCGGGCGTCGCCAACCCCTACGAACGCCACCCCGTCACCCTCGCCGCGAAGACCGCCACGGTCGCCGAGCAGTCCGACGGGCGGGCCGTCTTCGGCATCGGACCGGGCGACCCCTCGACGCTCCGGAACCTCGGCCTCGCGGACGACCGGGGGCTGCGATCGGTCCTGGAGGCGTTCAAAGTCGCACAACGACTGTGGGCCGGCGAACGCGTCGACCACGAGGGCACCTTCGAGGCGCACGACGCCGGCCTGAACTTCGACGTGCCGGGCGAGATTCCCGTCTACGTCGGCGGCGAGGGGCCGCACATGTGCCGGATGGCCGGCAAACACGCCGACGGCCTGCTGTTCAACGGCTCACACCCGGCCGACCTGTCGTGGGCACGCGACCGCGTCGAGGAGGGGACGGAAGACCGCCCCGACGAGCGCGGCGACTTCGATCTGGCGGCGTACGCCAGCGTCAGCGTGAGTGCGGACGCCGAGGCGGCACGGGAGGCCGCGCGACCGCCGACCGCGTTCATCACGGCGGGGGCCGCCCCGCCGGTGTTGGACCGCCACGGCATCGACCACGACCGCGCAGACGAGATCGGCGAGAAGATCAGTGCCGGCCAGTTCGGCGACGCCTTCGAACTCGTGACGCCGGCGATGGTCGAGGCGTTCTGTATCGCCGGACCACCCGAGACCGTGGCCGACAGGATGGCGGCGGTGCTGGATCACGCGGACAGTCTCGTCGTCGGATCCCCGCTGGGTCCCGATCTGGACGCGGCTATCGATCTCGCCGCGACGGCGTACGACCGGGCGACGGGGGAGTGATACCGACGCCGTCGGCGAGTGCGCCGACGACGAGGAGGCCGAACCCGACGACGGCGGCCGTTGTCAGGCCCGCGCCGACGAGGAAGACGAGGAGCGCGAGTGGGTCGCCCCGGAGCGCCACGTCCCGGAGGAAGATCACGACGAGGTCGCCGATGCTTGTCAACAACGCGACGATGAAGTCGAGCAGTGTCGCCATGTCTCCCTGCACGGCGTCGACCGACTTGGGTGTGTCTGCTTCGGGTGGCGCGAGTCGGCCGAGAGTTGCGTCTCGCGGGTCGGCTCCGCCACGGCTAAGAGTCGTCGGGCGGTGTACGGAGATATGGGCGGAGACCGGTCGTTAGACGAGTTCGCCACCGACGACACGGAGCGTGCGGCGTCTGCGGAGACGGACGCCGGTGTCGACGCCGAGTGCGACGAGGGCTCGGAACCGGACTCGACCGACGCGACAGCAGACAGTCCCGAGGGCGACGCCCCGGAGCGCGAGGCTGGGGTCGACCCGGCGGAGTCGACGTACGCGTGGTCGCCGTCGGGAGCGACCTGCGCGTCCTGCGAGGCGACGGTCGAGCGCCGGTGGCGCGACGAGGGGGACCTCGTCTGTGCCGACTGCAAGTCGTGGTAGCTACTCGGTGAAGTTCTGTACTGCCGTCTGGACACCGTCGGTGCCCGCGACGAACTGCGCGTCGAGTTCGGCGTTCAGTGCCACGAGGAGGTCGGCGACGGGCGAGTCTGCGAGCGTGTACCGCGGGTAGCCACTCTCGGGGTGGTGCTTCCGCATCACGCCCAACTCCACGAGTGCCTCGCGGTGGTTGTGAAACGTCCGCTCGGAGAC
The DNA here is from genome assembly GCF_020567425.1 of Salinirubrum litoreum. NCBI lineage: Archaea > Methanobacteriati > Methanobacteriota > Halobacteria > Halobacteriales > Haloferacaceae > Salinirubrum > Salinirubrum litoreum. The sequence continues at coordinate 1,578,690 of NZ_JAJCVJ010000001.1, forward strand.
GCCCGCCTGCCCCGCGATCTCGGTCGGCAGGAGTTCCTCTCCCCGCGACTCCACGAGGGCACCGGCGATCCGCACGCGCGCCGGGGTCGAGAGTGCCCGTCCGAGCGGCGACCTGAACGTCGTGTCGGCGTTGCCGTCCATACACCGACTCTCGTGTGTGTCACCAAGTGTGTTTCTGATTTCACAGTCCCTGAAATCGACGGCACACTTTTTGACATAGAGGCAATCTGCGTGGTATTTCCTCAGAAACGTGTTGAGAAGATGCTTTTTCCCCCAGTAATTTTAAGCTACTGGCAAGACCACCACAGGGCACTGCGTCGCCGAGTGTTCACGGTCGATTTCGTTCCGTCGAGCCACTCGGTGAACCGAACTCTCCCAGGGACTCATGTACGCCTACTCGACTCACTACTGCGAAGCGGAACAGCACCACGACCACGTCACACGACAGACGACACCCCGGTCTGCAGACGGCGTCGCACCTCGACGTGGCCGACAGACGGCGGGTGGAGGTGAGCGCCGTGAGTAACACGCCGGAGTTCCGACTCGGCGACGTGTCGGCGTTCCAGCGCGACCTGCTGACCGCTATCGGACTCTTGGAACAGGACGACGAGACGCCGACGACCCGCGGGATGATCGACATTCTCGACCCGTACTACTCGGAGTCGATCACCCGTGGTCGGTTGAGTCGGAACCTCGACGACCTCTCTCGGCGCGACATGATCGACGTGGAACCGGTCGACGGACGGACGAACGCCTACTTCCTCACCGACACCGGCCGGTCGATGCTCCGCCGGAGTGTCGAACTCCGGCTCGGCGCACTCGAAGACGTGGAAGCGAACGGACAGAACGCCTGATCGGGGGCCGCCGACTCTCCCGTTCTCTCGACAGATCCGGGTTCGATCAGTGACGACCGTGACGAGCGCGTGACACCGACCCGAAACGTCTCTGTGACGGCGAAACCAGCGTGCTCCACGGCGACACTGCGACCGCTGACCGTACCGCCATAGCGACGGTCGACGGCACTGCCACAGTCACAGCGACCGCGACGATTGCTAGCGCACCTCTGCCACGACCGCACGGCACAGCGACAGCACCGCACCGCGACCGCCTCCGCGACAGCACCGCACCTCGGTCCTCCCCAGCCTCGGCGGGCAACGAGAGCGCCCGCCTCCACCGTCAGCGGCACGCTCTGAGGAGCCTTCGTCACCGGCGCTCCGCGTCGGTTGCTGGCGAGAGCTTTGCTCTCGCTCTGTCGTCGGCGCGCCGCGCCGACTGCCAGCGAGACCCTCGGTCTCGCCCTGTTCGGTTCCCTCGGGAAGACCTCGCGCGCGTCGGAGTCGCGCGCGCCGAGTGGTCGGCAAGAGCCCGTGCCACACCAGCCACCAGAGACACCCCGACCGCGACGTCCCGAGCGTCTGCGCGCGGCCTCAGTCCGCGCTCACGCCGGAGTCGTCGCCGACTTCCACGTCCTCGACCGACACCGCGCCACTGCCGGCGTCGAGCGCCTCGACCAGCAGTTCCGCCACGTCGATCACCTCGATGTCGTCCTCGAAGTCGCCCGTCTTCCGGCCGTCCTCGTACATCGTCCCGCACATCGGACAGGCGACGACGAACTTCTCGACTGCGTCGCCGGCGTCGGTGTCTTCGAGGGCTTCGCGCAGGCGCTCCTCCGAGGGCTTCGTCTCCTCGTTCTGGTCCATCCACAGGCCACCACCGCCGCCACCACAGCAGAAGGAGTCCTTCCGGTTGCGGGGCATCTCCGAGAGTCGCGCGCCGGTCGCGCGCACCAGTTCACGGGGGGCCTCGTACTCGTGGTTGTACCGCCCGAGGTGACAGGGGTCGTGGTAGGTGACGGTGTAGTCGAGTTCGGTGCCCGCGAGGTCGATGCGGCCCGACTCGACGAGGGTCTCCACGACCTGCGTGTAGTGGAACACCGGGTAGTCGAACTCCACGCCCAGTTCTGCGGCCATCTCGGGATACTCGTTCGAGAAGGTGTTGTACGAGTGCGGGTCGGTACAGACGATCTTCTCGAACTCGCAGTCGGCCATCGCGCCGGCGTTGTCCTCGACGAGCATCTCGAAGAGGCCCTCCTCGCCCACGCGGCGCACGTCGTTGCCGTCGTTCTGCTCGTCCTCGTAGAGGATGCCGTAGGAGACGCCGCTCGCCTCGAACAGACGCGCCAGCGACCGGGCGACGCGCTGGTTCCGCTCGTCGTAGGAGGGGTAGTCGCCGACGTACCAGAGGAACTCCACGTCCGCCTCGCGGGCGTCCGGCACCTCGAAGTCCAGGTCGTCGGTCCAGTCCGGCCGCTTGCGCTGGGGGTCGCCGAAGGCGTTCCCGTTCTGGAAGACGTTCATCATCGCGTCCTGCACGTTCTCCTGCATCTGGCCCGTCTCGGTCAGGCGGCGGTTCATCTCGGTGAAGTGCGTGAGGTGCTCGATCTCGACCGGACAGGCGTCCATGCAGGCCATGCAGGCCATGCACGACTCCATCGACTCGCTGTCGATGACGGACGTCCCGCCGTCGGCGACGATCTCGACCGAGTCGGTCTCACCGGCGTCCAGTTCCTCACGGTAGGTCTTCAGGTCGAGGATGACGTCGCGCGGGTCCAGATTGCGCCCGGAGGCCTTCGCGGGACAGACCGACGAACAGCGGCCGCACTTCGTACAGGCGTCCTGATCGAGCATCGCCTTCCACGAGAAGTCGTCGACGGAGGTGTAGCCGATCTCGTCGGGCGCGGCGTCCGAGGGCACACCGGGCAGTCGCCGACCCGCTTTCTCGTCGCGCGTGACGACGTTGGCGAAGGAGGAGATCATGTGGAACGGCTTCGCGTAGGGGATCCACGCGACGAACGCCAGCGCGAGCAGGGCGTGTGACCACCAGCCCCACCAGTAGAGCGACTCGGCGAGCCCGGCCGACACGCCGGCGGCGTCGAAGACGAGCGCGAGGAAGTAGCCGACGAAGCTGACCGTCTCGAAGGAGGGGAAGCCGGTCCCGACGATGCGCAGGCCCTCGATGAGGTAGCCGCCCACACCGAGGAGGAACAGCGACCAGACGAACAGCGCGTCCTCGTTCGAGGTGTGTTTGCCCCACAGCCGCTCGTTCCGGACGGCGTACCGGCGGTAGAGCGCCATGCCGACCCCGACGACGAAGAGGAGACCCATCGCGTCCATCACCAGCGAGTACGAGAGGTAGAAGTCGCCGACGAAGAAGGAGGGCTGGCCCAGCAGTTTCGTCCAGATGTCCATGTCGATGGCGAGGATGGTCGTCCCGATCAGCAGGGTGAGAAAGCCCCAGAGGATGAAGGAGTGCATCAGGCCGCCGTAGAGGTCGCGGTCGAACTGTTTCTCGTTCGAGCCGACGATCTTCGCCGCCGACGTGACGCGCGTCGAGAGGTCGTCGAGTCGCGGGAAGGGGTCCTCGGTCCCGCGCGCGTAGCGGGCGAACCGCTCGTACAGGCCGTACAGGAAGACGAGGATAGCGACGGCCGCGAAGAAGTAGAAGGCGACCTCGCCCACCGGACTGATGGTCCAGAAGGTCTCCCGCGTCGGCGTCGTCTGCAGGAATGTCATAGTCGTTCACGCGGGTACGGCAGGGTTAAATCTTGCCACACCGCACGGGCGTTTGACAGACGTTTCCGCGCGCAGTCCGGGAGTCCCGGGTGCAGTCGGCAGGCCGCGTCTCGCCGGGTCGAGCCTCACCGGAGGGCAGTCGCCGGAAGCACCTTCCGACAGGCGTGTCTCGCTCCGATTGTGACCGACGGCTTCACCGCCCACCTCCTCGCGGACGCGCGACTCAGACTCCTCGGTGTCGTCTTCGCGGGCGTCGTCCTCGTCGTCGGCGGCGTCCTCCAGTTCGTCCTCCCCACGAGCCAGTGGCTCCCGGCCAGCCTCGCGATCGGACTCCTCGTCACTGTCGGCGTCGGCCGCCGGTGGGTCGGCGGCTGAGGCGCGCACCGACCACGACGGGCCCCACTCGGACGAAGCGGCTCACAGCAGAACCGACACCGCCAGTCCGAGTCCGACGACCGCCCCGACCAGATCGCGCGGGGCGAACGCCAGCGCCGGAAGCGTCGGGTTCCACGCGAGACAGCGCGCCCGGAGCGCCAGCGCGAGTCGGTCCGCCCGCCCGAACGCCCGCGAGAGGCCGGCGGCCGCGGCCACCTGGATGCGCTCGTCCAGCCGACGCTCGCTGCCGAGTCGCGCGGCCATCGCCTCTCGCGCCCGGCGCACGTCGTCGCGCAGGACCGGGAGAAACCGGAAGACGAGCGCCACCCCGATCCCGAGAAACTGGCCCGGTCGCCCCGGTATCGTCCGCTGGATGGCCGCCCGCGTCTCCCGGACCGGCGTCGTGCGGACGTACGCCGCCGAGACGAGCAGGATCAGGGAGACACGATAGCTCGCGAGCAGGGGGAAGACAGCATCCGCCGGCACGAACCACGGCGCGCCGAGCGTCACCCCCTCGACGACCGGCGAGACGACGAGAAACGGGAGGACGTACCGGTAGGCCCACAGCGTCCGGATCGGGGAGGTGTCGGCCGCCAGTAGCAGGCCGGCGGTGACGACCGAGAGGACGGCGAGGCCGCCCGGCGTCGTGTGCGCGAACGCGGCCGCGACGAAGGCGAACTGGACGAACAGCTTCGTCCGGGGATCGAGGCGGTGGGCGAGACTGTCGCCCGGTTCGTAGGTCAGCATCGGTCGTCTCGGTCGTCGGTCGAGTGACTCGACTCGCCGGCGTCCGACGCCTCCGCTGGCGGCACGCGCACCCCGAGGTCGGCGAGTCGGTCGCGGGCGTCCGCAGGAGCGGCGTCCAGTGCGATCTCGCCGTCCTGCATCGCCACGACCCGATCCGCGAGGGGCAGTGCGTCCCGCAAGTCGTGAGTGACGAGGACGATGCCGGTGCCCTCGGCGTGGCGCTCCCGGAGGCGGGCGACGACCGACTCGCGGGCCGGCGCGTCGAGTCCGGTGAAGGGTTCGTCCAGCACGAGGTGGCTCGGCTCCATCGCCAGCGCACCCGCGATGGCGACGCGTTCGCGCTCGCCGCCAGAGAGTGAATCGATCCGCTCCGTCTCCCTGCCGGCCATCCCGACCGCGTCCAGCGCGTCGGCGACCCGGCGGTCGATCTCCGCGCGCGTGAGGCCGAGGTTCTCCGGGCCGAAGGCTACGTCCGCGCCGACGGTCGCGGCGACGATCTGGTCGCGGGGGTCCTGAAACACCATCCCGACCGCGGTGCGCGCCGCGACGAGATCGTCGGCGACGGCCGTGCCGTCGACCAGCACCGCGCCGGAGTCGGGTGTCAGGAGACCGTTGCAGTGCCGGACGAGCGTCGTCTTCCCGGAGCCGTTCGCGCCTGCGAGGACCAGAAACTCCCCGTCCGGGATCGTCAGCGAGACCGAGTCGAGCGCGAGGGAGTCGCCGTACCGATGAGTGACGTCGCGGAGTTCGATCATCGGGTCGGCTCCAGGCCGATCGGCGGCCGCCGTCTCGGGTCGGATCGCGTCACGGTCTCAGTCCGCCGAGAGGCGGTCGCTCCGGACGATGCCGACCGCGGCGGCGATCTTGACCGCCTCGAAGGGGACGAACGCGAGCGCCGAGACGACGAACGCCTCGACGAGGCCGACACCCTGCACGAGGGCGAAACCGGCCGTCCCGAGACCGTAGATGACCACGGTCCCCGCGAGCATCGCGCCGACGAGTCGGGGCGTGGAGGCGCGGTCGTAGTTCCCCAGATCGAGGCCACCGTGGACGACCACGCCGATCACGAGCGCCGCGACCGGATACGACCAGAGGTAGCCCGCCGTGAAGCCGACGAGTGGCTGGAGGCCCGCCTGTCCGCCGGCGAAGACGGGTGCGCCGGCCGCGCCCGCCGCGAGGTACAGCAGGATCGACGCGCTCCCCCAGACGGGACCGAGCATGATCCCCGCGAGGAAGACGCCCAGTACCTGGAGCGTGATCGGTGTGGGCGAGAGCGGGTTCGGGAAGGAGACGTAGGCGAACGCCCCCATCAGTGCCGCGAAGAGCGCGGCCCGGGCGAGGTTGCCGACGGCTTCCTCTCCGACCAGTTCGACAGAGTCCGTGTTCGTCACCATGCTCCCGGCTCTCTCGTAAACCGACGTGAAACTGGTGGTTTACGACAGGGACACCCCACTCGGGTCGTCGCCACCGAACCGTCGATTCAGCCGGGAACGAGGCGCTGAGTGGCACGATCGGCACACACGTCCAGCAAGCTTTTGTCCGTCGGTCACGAGATACGGCAGGCATGGACGAGAAGACCGAAGAACTCCGCGACATCTTCATCGACGCCACCGGGTCCGACACGGTGACGGAGCGACAGGAGGAGGGGCCCGGCTCGCTCGCGGACGAGCCCTCCGGCGACCCGGCGCGCATCCGGGAGTTGATCGGCCAGATGCGTGACCGCTACGAGTTCACGTCTCCCCTCTCCGACGAGACGCTCGAGACGGTGGTCCGGGCGTTCTTCGACGACGCGGACGACGCCGCCATCGCCGAGCGCATCGACGCCGACGCGGAGAGGGTGTTCGACGCTCGGATGGACCTCCACCTCCTGCGGGAGTCGGACACCGCCGACGCGGCGGTCGACCTCGTGGCCCTCCGGAAACTGCTGGTCGAGGACGCGAGCGTCGCCGACTGTGTCGAGCGGCTGGACGCCGACGAGGAGACGGTCCGCCACTACGCCCGCGTGGTCGAGACACGACTCGAGGCGACTCGCGCGAACGACCGCTTCCGCGACGAGTTCGCCGAACTGCTGACCGACGAGGAACTCTCCGACCGGATGGCACAGGACGCACGGGAGGACGGCCTGCGCGAAGCGACCGAGGACATCGAGACCGACGTGTCGTTCTGACGCCGAGTCGTTGCTCCCGACGAGGTACGCCCTCGTCACTTCTTTCGACGAGGTACACCGTCGTCACGTCTCCCGGCGAGTTACACCGTCGTCGTCTCGGGGAAGACGTACTCGACACCGGTCAGGTCTTCCGACACCTGCCACAGTCGCTCGGCCGTCGCCTCGTCGTACGACCGGTCGCTGGACCGTTGCGTCTCGGGGTAGCCACGCATGTCCATCAGGCCGCCGGGCCCGACGTAGTCGCCGCCGGTCACCGCGTCGGCGGTCGCGGCGTACAGCATCGGCAGCGCCCCCATCTCGGCCGACTGCGCGAGGAGGCTGTTCGCCACCTTCATCGCGGCCATCCTGACTCTGCTCCCGCGTGCCTCCGGGCCGCGGTACTGGAGGTTCGTCGCGGCGTACCCCGGGTGACAGACGACGCTCGTCACGCGCTCGATGTCCGCCGCGTCGAGTCGTCGGTCGAGTTCGTAGCCGAACAGGACGTTCGCCAGTTTGCTCTGTGCGTAGGCGTCCCACTCGTCGTACGCCCGTCGGCCCTGCAGGTCGTCGAAGTCCATCTCGCCGCGCTCGTGGAGTCCACTCGACTGGGTGACGACCCGCGTCTCGCCGTCGGTCTCGAGCAGCAGGTCGAGGAGGTGCCCGGTCAGCGCGAAGTGGCCGAGGTGGTTGACGCCGAACTGGGTCTCGAAGCCGTCTGCGGTCTCGCGACGCGGGATGGCCATCACGCCGGCGTTGTTACAGAGGACGCGCAGGTCGTCGTAGTCCGCCCGGAACTCGTCGGCGAATCGCTGGACAGAGGCGAGGTCGCCGAGGTCGAGGTCGCGCACGTCGAGGTCGGCGTCGGGGACGCGCCGGGCCACGTCGTCGCGGGCCGACTCTGCGCGGTCGCGACTCCGACAGGCCATCACCACGGTCGCGCCCGCGTCGGCGAACGCCCGCGTCGCCTCGAATCCGAGGCCGCTGTTCGCCCCGGTCACGATCACCGTCTCGTCACTGAGGTCCGGCATCTCGGCCGTGGTCCACCGCGAGGTCATGGGTTCACTTGGGGTGCCGGCTACAGAAAGTCGTCGGTGGTAGTGGTGGTGGTGAGTCCGACCTCGGTCGTCGCCACCGACCGCTCCGACGTCGGCGGTGGCTCACCCCTCGGTCAGTTCCGCGATCAGCGTTTCCAGACTGTAGCTCTCCAGAACGCGGGTGCTGTCCTGGAGCGTGTCGATGACGAACGTGGAGTTGGTTCGCTCGACGCCCTCGATGGCCTCGAACTCGCTGATGAGTCGTTCGACCGAGTCGCTGCTCGGCAGGTGCGCGACGACGATGAAGTCCGTCTCGCCCATCGTGAAGTACACCTGCGAGACGCCCTCGACCGCCCGGAGGCGGTCGCCGAACTCCTCGTACGAGCCCTCGTAGTCGGCGAGTACCTCGATCATGATCGTCACCCCCAACCCGACCGCGTCGAGGTCCACGTCGTAGAGGTCGTTCGTGAAGACGCCGGCGTCCCGGAGGTTGTTCAGCCGGTAGTGGATCGTCGAGACCGGGATGTCGGTCGCCTCGTGGAGTCGTTCGGGACTCCCGGTGCCGAGGTCGGCGATGGCCTTCAGCAGTCGCACGTCGCGTTCGTCCATCTCGTCCGGTCTCTCGCGGCCGCGACGTAATTATCCACCGTCACGCCGCCGGTGTGCCGCGTCTCACAGGAGCGACGTCGGACACGGCCGACCACCGGCGAGTCGCACGGAGATCTTCTGATAGAATTCTACAATACAAACTGGCTTCGACCCGATATCGTTCTAACTGTCACGAACTTCTCGAAAGCTATTCGGTCACAGGGAGGGTGCTTCGAAGAAGGACTTAACAACCCTCGACCACCGACGTTGAACTGTACTCGATGAACTTGGTCCAAAATTACAGAATACTCTCACGGACGCCAGTATTGTTCGTACTGCTCGCCGTCTTCTGGGGCACCTCCTTCGTCGCCATCGAAGTCGGACTGCACTACTTCCCGCCGCTGCTGTTCGCGGCGATCCGGTACGACGTGGCGGGGCTGCTGGTCCTCGCGTACGCCGTCGCCCGGTTCGACTCGTGGCGACCTCGGACGCGCGGCGAGGTCGCGGGGATACTCGTCGCGGGACTGCTCGTCTTCGGCGCGCACCACAGCCTGCTGTATCTCGGCCAGCAGTACGTCTCCGGGAGCATCGCGTCGGTGCTGATCTCGCTGTCGCCGGTGTTGACCGCCGGGTTCGCGGGCCTCCTCCTGTCGGGCGAGTCGCTCGACGCGAAGGGCATCGTCGGCCTGTTGACGGGGCTGACCGGCGTGGTGATCGTCCTCGATTCCGATCCGGCGCAGTTCTTCGGAGCCGACACACTCGGCATCGGATTGGTGTTTCTCTCGGCGGTGAGTTTCGCGCTCGGATCGGTGCTGACCCGCCCGTTCGAGAGCGACCTGCCGATCCAGGCGACGCAGGGGTGGGCGATGGTGCTCGGGGCAGTGCTGTTGCATCTCGGGAGCTACGTCCGGGGCGAGTCGGCCAGCGCGATTCTCTGGACGCCCTCGGCGGTCGCGTCGTTCGTCTATCTGACGCTCATCTCGGGCGTGCTCGCCTTCTCGATCTACTTCGTCCTCTTGGAGCGGATCGGCCCGGCGGAACTGAATCTCGTCGGCTATCTCGAACCGGTCACGGCCACGCTGGTCGGACTGGTCGTGCTCGGTCAGCCCATCGCCGTGACGACCGTCACGGGCTTCGTGACCATCTTCGCCGGCTTCACGCTGGTCAAGCGTGACCGGTTGGTCGATCTGGTGGACAGACGGGTCGGCACCTCGTGGCACTGAGTCGGCGCGATTCGACTCAACCGATTCGACCTTACTCGACGCTCCTGGCGTTCCTCACTCCTCGTCTCGTGCCGCCTCGACTCTGCTCGCGTACTTCTCCAACTCCTCGGCGAGGTCGCGGGCCTGCTCGGCCGAGAGGGTCACGCGGTCGGCGTGGGCCGGCAGGTGGTCGAGTTGCGTGTTGTCGAGTTCGAGTTCGAGCGTGACTGCCTGTGGATTCTTCCGGGGCGCGGTGACGTTCAGCACCGCGAAGGCCTCCTCGGTGAACTCGTGGCTCTCTGCCTCGCCGTCCAGCGTGTCGAAGGTCGTGTAGGCGTTGATCTTCAGGAGTCTGTCGGGCATACCGTGGTGTGGGTTCGTGACCGGGAAAGCGATGTCGGGTGGTACCCGGGAGAATCGGTCGTGGGTGGGTACTCTGACGAATCGGTCGTGAACACTGAGGAGTGAAACTTCCCGCGAGACATGCCTTCGGTCGAGTGAGTCGCGGACAGCGAGAGGTGAAAGCCCCCGCGCTCTCGACCCCCTTTCAGTGCCACCCGGTGGAATCTGCGAAAGCGCACGCAACACCCGGTGGACCAGTCGGTTTCAGCGCGAGCGCCTCCCTGCAACCGTCGGCTTGTCTGAGCCGGGTGCATCCCGGCGAAGTGCGCGGCACAGAGGTCGCGCCAGCCCATTCGACTGGTGAGTCTGTCGTGAGTTCCAGTGGAAAGTCGGCGGTCGCAGTGCGGTCGGCGCGTGCGCGACCTCGACGCGCACGCGAGGGAGTCGGATGCGGGCGGTGCGGAGAGCATCCGACGAGGCTGGGGAGGGGCGAGGTGCGGTGCTGGGCTGTGCAGTCGCGGTGCGGATGCGGTGCGGTCGCGGGTCCGCTGGTAGCCGCGCTACGACGAGTAGCGGTGCTGATGCTGTTCGCGGTGCTGTCGTGGTCGCGGTCTGCGGTGCTGTCGCGGTCAGCGATACTGCCACAGTCGCAACCGAAACCGTACACTACCCACTCTCACAGAACAGCCACGTCTAGCCGATCGAGCGTCGCATAAAAGTCAGAGTATCGCAGTCGAGTGCCGGTGCGCCGAAAGTCGGTGGAGTGGGGGTGTGGCGTATCAGCGGACGCTCACATCGCGCCGCCCATACCGCCCATGCCGCCCATGCCGCCCATGCCGCCGCCCATGCCGCCGGGCGCGCCGCCGTCGTCGCCGTCGTCGTCGCCGACCTGCCCGCCGGACAGGTCGCCTGCGGCGATGACGTCGTCGATGCGGAGGATCATGACGGCCGCCTCGGTGGCGGACTCGATGGCCTGCGTCTTGACGCGGAGGGGCTCGGTGACGCCCTCTGCCTCCATGTCGATGACCTCACCGGTGTAGGCGTCGAGGCCCGCACCGAACTCGCCCGCGTCGTGGCGGGCGCGGAGGTCGACCAGCGAGTCGATGGGGTCGAGCCCGGCGTTCTCGGCCAGCGTGCGCGGGATGACCTCAAGCGCGTCGGCGAACGCCTCGACGGCCAACTGCTCGCGGCCGCCGACGGAGTCGGCGAAATCGCGGAGTTCGAGCGCGAGGTCCGTCTCGGGTGCGCCGCCGCCGGGCAGGACCTTGCCGTCCTCCAGCGTGACGCGCACGACGCCGAGACTGTCGTCGATGGCGCGCTCGACCTCGTCGACGACGTGTTCCGTGCCGCCGCGGAGGATCATCGTCACGGCCTTCGCGTCCTCGACGTCCTCGACGAAGATGCGCTCGTCGCCGCCGACGTCCTTCTGCGCGACCGAACCGGCGAAGCCGAGGTCGCTCTCCTCGATGTCGTCGAGGTTGCCGACGACGCGGGCGCCCGTCGCGCGGGCCAGCCGCTTGAGGTCGGAGTTCTTCGCGCGGCGGACGGCGAGGATGCCCTCCTGTGCGAGGTAGTGCTGGGCCATGTCGTCGATGCCGTCACCGACGAACACCACGTCGGCGCCGGCGTCGGCGAGCTTGTCGACCATCTCCTTCAGCTGCTTCTCCTCCTGGTCGAGGAACTGCTGAAGCTGGTCGGGGTCGGTGACGTTGACCTCGGCGTCGATCTCCGTCTCCTTCACCTCGAGGGCACCGTCGAACAGCGCGACGTTGGCGTCCTCGACCATGTAGGGCATGTTGTCGTCGACGCGCTCCTTGTCGACGATGACGCCCTCGACGAGCTCCGAGTTGTCGATGGAGCCGCCGACGACCTTCTCGACGGAGACGTTGTCCGTGTCGATGCCGTCCTCGTCCTGCACGGCCAGCACGGCGTCGACGACGAGTTCCGCGAGGTGATCCTTCGCGGACTCCGCGCCCTTGCCCGTCATCGCCGTCGAGGCGATCTTGACGAGTTCCTCGCGGTCCTCTGCGGACACGTCGATGGCGTCCTCGGCGAGCAGTTCCTTCGCCTTCTCGGCGGCCTGGCGGTACCCCTGTGCGAGCGTCGTCGGGTGGATGTCGGACTCGATGAGCTCCTCGGCCTGGTCGAGGAGTTCACCGGCGATGACGACAGCCGTCGTGGTCCCGTCGCCGACCTCGTCCTCCTGGGTCTCGGAGACCTCGACGATCATGTTCGCCGCCGGGTGGTCGATGTCCATCTCCTTCAGGATCGTCACGCCGTCGTTCGTGACGACGACTCCGCCGGAGGAGTCGACCAGCATCTTGTCCATGCCTTTCGGTCCGAGTGTCGTGCGGACCGACTCGGCGACGGCCTTGCCGGCCGTGATGTTCATCGACTGGGCGTCGCGCCCAGACGTTCGCTGGCTGTCCTCCGAGAGTACGATCATGGGCTGGTTGCCCATCCGCTGACGCTGAGACATATCGGGCGTTGATTGTCTACGGTTCTATAAAAATCCGTCGTTTCGAGTTCGTGTCAACCGAAGCCACACCGACGCCCTCTTGCGATGTGGTGTGTGGTATCGCGCCCCACGAAGCGGCGAACGACCCCGAACCGCAATTCCACTCTAGGCTGTCGCTGGTGAGGAGTCGTCGGCCTGTCGAGCAGTCATCGCCGGACGTCGACCAGTCGCACCCAGTTCCGGGCACCGAACGGTTGTCGGTAGGGAATCTGGTCGTCGGTGGCGTCGGCGTCTTCCTTCTCCACCCTGTCCACGACCGCGCCGAATCCGACCCGCCGGTAGACGACCGGCGGGATGCCGATGTCGGCCAGCAGGAGATCGCCGACCGCCGGTCTGAGGTCGAGGTCGTCGGCCTCGTCTGCGAACCCGGTCTTCGGCAGTGCCAGCGTCAGCGTCGTGTCGGCGGAGACGGCGACTCCCGGCGTCTCGCCGGTCGTCGCCTGCAGGCCGGATGGCACGTCGAGCGAGACGACCGGTGTCTCGCTCGCTTCGATCGCGTCGATCATCTCCGCCGTCGTCCCGTGGGGCGGTCCCGACAGGCCGTACCCGATCAGCGCGTCCACCACCAGGTCGGCGTCGGCGAGCAGGTGAGTCAGTCCGGTGTCGGTGTCGCTACCGTCGGCGTCGTGCCGATCGGTCGCCGCAGTCACCGCGACGCCGCTCTTCGTCAGGATGCGACACTGTCGACCCGCCGGGCCGGAGAGGTCGGTCGGGTCGCGGTCGAGCAGGGTACGAGCAGACCAGCCGTGATTCCGGAGGTGTCGAACCGCACACAACCCACCGGCTCCGTTGCCGCCGCCGCCCGCGAGAACGATCACGGTCGGTGTCGCGTCGGCCTCTCGCCGACCGACGATCTGTGTCGGCTCCCCCGTCTTCCGCCGGACGATGCCGGCGAGGGTTCGGCCCGCGTTCTCGACCATCTGCAGCATCCCGAGTTCGACACAGTCTACAGCGACCCGGTCCACCTCGCGCATCTCGTCGGCGGTGACGCTCGGGACCTCGTGGCCGGACTCGGTACGGAAGACGGGCATAGCTCACGAGAGGACGCGAGCGGACAAAACGACTGGTGGCGACCGAGCGGGGAGCGTGGATTCGGCGACCGCGAAGACGCTACTCCGGCGTCAGGTCCACGTCGTTGGTCAGTTCGTTGTGCTTGCGTTCGAGGAAGGAGTACACCGCGCCGTGGGGTGCCCCGTCGAGGATCATCTCGGCCGCACGCCGGACCGCCTGCACTTCCTCGGGTTGGCCGATGATCCCGAGCGTCGAACCGTAGATGACGACGTTCGCACCCGACAGTTCCTCCATCAGTTCGCGGGTCCGGCCGTTCTCGCCGATGAGACGACCCTTGTGTCGCTGGAGGTCGTTCTGGTTGCGTGCCGCGTCGTCGATGTCGATGAGGTCGAACATCCGCAGATCGTGATCCAGCAGGGAGAGCGCCGCGTCGGGGGCGAAGCCGCGACCGATGGCCCGGACGATGTCGGGTGCGACCATCCCGGTGACCGGGTCGCCGACCGACTCGATCGCGACCGACCCGTTCTCGGAGTCGATGTCGAGGCGCACCTCGGCGGCCTCCTCTATCTCACGCATGGTCTCGCCTCCCTCACCGATGAGAACACCGATGCGGTCCTGCGGTACCGTCACGTGTTGCATGAGAGACGCTACCCGGTCGAGGCGTTTAAGCGTTCCTTCGCAGCGGCCGTGTGAGACCGACTGACGCCCGGCAGTGGGCCTCCCGGACCGCGACTGCCGACGCAGGCCACTGTCGAACCACGCGCCGTGACCCGCCGCCGGACCGCGACCGCGAGCAGGTAGTAGCGCGGTGCGACCCGCCACCGGACGAGTCGCCCGAGGAGGTCGCGGACTGCGGGGCGGCCACCCTCGCCCGCGGTGACGACCACTCCGGCGACCGTCGGTCCCCACGCCCCGACGAGGACGGCGAGGATGGGTGTCGGCTCGGCGACGAGGCTCTCCGCGAGCCACGCGGTCCACGACCACGCGAGCGTCACGAGTGCGAACGCGAGCAGTGGTCGGTCGGCGACGCGACTGCGGACGAACATACACCCCCGACGACGGACAGCTATCTGAACGTTTCGCGGGTCGAGAGGGGCTCGGTCCCGGCGCGTCCGCCGGGGTCGGCTCAGGGCGTCGGGTCGACCTCGGTCACGTAGTCGTACAGCGTGTCGCCGTCCACGTCGACGCCCTGCCGGGAGAAGAAGCCCGCCACGTTTCGGCAGTCCCGGCGCAGGAACTCGTCGGCGTTCGGGTGGTGGACGGTCACGGCCTGGCCGAGGTCGATGACGACCAGTTCGCCCTCGTGGACGATCAGGTTGTACTCCGAGAGGTCGCCGTGGACCAGGCCGGCCGAGTGGAGTCGGCGCATGTACTCCCGGACGACCTCGAAGGCGGTCTCGGGGTTCTCGACGTGGACCTCGGCGAGTCGGCGCGCGCGGTCCTCGACGAGGCCGACGAGTTCCATCACGAGGACGTTCCGCTCGACCGCGATGGGGTTCGGGACGCGGACGCCCGCCTTCCTCGCGCGTTCGAGGTTCGCGTACTCTTTCCGGGTCCACGCCAGCACGGTCTTGCCTTTGTCGCCGCCGATGCCGTCGAACCGGGGGTCGCCGGCGAGGTAGTCGGTCATGTGCCGGAAGTTCGAGGCGTTGATCCGGTAGATCTTGACCGCGACGTCGGTGCCGTCCGCGCCGAGTGCCTCGTAGACGTTCGCCTCTTTGCCGGTGGAGATCGGTCCGCCGAAGGCTTCGATGTGCCCGTCCTGGACGAGTTTGTAGATGGCGGCGAAGGTCGCGTCGTCGAACACCGACTGTTCGACCTTGAACTGGTCGGCGTCCTTCAGGCGCTTGCGGAACTCGCTGAACTCGCGGTCCCGCTTGCGCGCGATGGTGTCGGCTTCGCTGTCCGACACGTCGATCTCCTCCCACTCGTCGCCGAATCCCTCGACCGCGTCGGGTTCGATCAGACCGAACTCCTCTGTCACGACTGGTCGTTGCACGTCCGCGCGTAAAACGTCTCAGGTGTCGTACTGGGGAGATCGTGTCGTAGATCGACGTGGGTCGGGAGACGGGGGAGGTGGTGACGACTGCGACTGCGACTGAGGTGATACCCGTGACGACACCGCAAACCGCGACAGCGACGACTACTGCACCGCGAACTGCGACAGCACCAGCACCGCTACTCGTCGTAGCGCGGCTCCCAGCGGAACCGCCACAGCACCGCACCGCATCCGCACCGCGACTGCACAGCCCAGCACCGCACCTCGTCCTCCCCAGCCTCGCCGGATGCTCTCGGCACCGCCCGCATCCGGCTCCCTCGCGCGCGTCGAGTCGCGCACGCCGACCACCACAGCACTGCAATACGGGAACGAAATTTCGACTCACGTCACAGGTACCAGTCGAACGGGCTGGCGCGGCTTCATGCCGCGCCGACGGTCGCAGGGAGGCGCTCGCGCTGAAACCGACTGGTCCACCGCGAGTTGCATGCGTCCCCGCGAACTCTCCGGGTGGGACTGAAAGGGGCCGGCGTCTCGATCCGGCCCCGACGCCGTAAGCAAGGCGAGACCGGAGGTCTCGCCAGCAGACGGGCGAGGCTCGGCTCGCCCGTCAGCACCGCAGGGAGGGCGGTCGGCTTGCCGACCGCCCGACTGAGGAGCGCAACAAGTCGCGGCGGTCTTCGTGAGCGAAGCGAACGAAGGCTCGTCAGAGCTTGCCTCTGACGGTGGTCGAGACGCCGGGGGCTTTCACCCCTCGTTGTCACCGACCGACTCGACACCAGCCACACCACCAACCGACTCGCCACCGACCGAGTACACGTCCGAACTCCGAACCACTATCCCACCCGCCGCCGAAGCCCGACCATGAGCGTCAGAGCAGAGTTCGACGCGTGGGCCGCAGACGGCCGCGACAAAGGCATGGAAGACCGCCACTGGCACACCGCGAAACACGTCCTCGCGCGGATGCCGGTCGAACCGGGCGAGACCGTCCTCGACCTGGGCACCGGATCGGGCTACGCCGCCAGGGCACTCCGGGCCGCAGACGACGCCGGGCGTGCCTACGGCCTGGACGGCTCACCCGAGATGGCGCGGAACGCCCGGAGCTACACCGACGACGAGCAGGTCGGCTTCCTCGTGGGCGACTTCGACGAACTCCCCTTCGCCGAGGACAGCGTGGACCACGTCTTCTCGATGGAGGCGTTCTACTACGCCAGCGACCCCGCACACACCCTCGAAGAGGTCGCCCGCGTCCTGCGACCCGGCGGGACGTTCTTCTGTGCGGTGAACTACTACGAGGAGAACGTCCACAGCCACGAGTGGCAGGAGTACATCGAGGTCGAGATGACGCGCTGGTCGGGCGAGGAGTACCGCGACGCGTTCCGCGAGGCCGGGTTCCACGTCGCCGAACAGGACAACGTCCCCGACACCGAGACCGAGATTCCGCCCGCCGACGCCTTCCCGACCGAGGACTGGGAGACCCGTGAGGCGATGGTCGAACGCTACCGCGAGTTCGGCACCCTGCTGACCGTCGGTGTGGTGCCCTGAGCAGTCGGGTCCGGTTCTCGACCGCTCAATCGAGGAGCAGTCGCGCATCCGCAGGACCGAAGTCGAGCGTCACGTCGCCCGACAGCGCGTCGTCGTGGCTGAGGACCACCGACCGACCTGCCCACTCGCAGTGGACCCGCGTCGTCGCGCCGAGGAACTCCGACTCCCGTACCGTCGCCGGGAACCGGTTCGTAGTCTTCGCCGTGATTTCGTCGTCATTCGATCCGCCGACCACTCGGAGGTGTTCCGGGCGGACACAGAGCGTCACGCTGTCTCCGACCGCGACCGACTGGACGCTCCCGGCCGTGTCACCTCTTGCCTCCCGCGCCACCCCGAACTGCCGGTCGCCGACGCGCACCGCCACCCGCGAGTCGTCCGCGCCGACGACCCGGCCGTCGAACAGGTTGTTGTCGCCGACGAACGACGCGACGAACCGCGTCGCCGGCTGTCGGTACACCTCGCGTGGCGCGCCGACCTGCTCGACGCGTCCGTCGCGCAGGACTGCCACCCGGTCGGACACCGACAGCGCCTCCTCCTGGTCGTGGGTGACGTAGACGGTCGTGATCCCCAACTCCGACTGGATCTCCTTCACCTGCAACCGGAGGCGCTCGCGGAGTTGTGCGTCCAGCGCCGACATCGGTTCGTCCAGCAGGAGCAGTCGCGGACCGGGAGCCAGCGCCCGCGCCAGCGCGACGCGCTGCTGCTGACCGCCCGACAGCGCGCCGGGGTCGCGGTCGCCCAGCCCCGAGAGGTCCACGAGGTCCAGCAGGTCCGCGACGCGCTCGTCCGCCGACACGCCACCCGGCGGGTCGTGGAACTTCAGCCCGTAGGCGACGTTCTCCCGGACCGACAGGTGGGGGAACAGCGCGTAGTTCTGGAAGACGACGCCGACTCCTCTGTCCTCGGGCGGGACCCCGGTCATCACCTCGCCGTCGAATCGGACGTCCCCGGCTGTCGGCTCCTCGAATCCCGCCAGCAGGCGCAGGGTGGTCGTCTTGCCACACCCGGAGGGACCGACCAGCGTGAAGAACTCGCCGTCCGAAATCTCCACGTCGATGCCGGCGACCGCGTCGGTGTCGGCGTAGGACTTCCGGACCCCGTCGAGGGTGACGCGGGTCACAGTCGCCCCCAGCGCCCGCCGAACCGGTCGACGACGACGAAACTCAGACTCGTGACGACGAGCAGGACGACACCCATCGCGGTCGCTGGCCCGAGTCTCCGACCGATGTAGCGTTCGAGCGCGACCGGCATCGTGTACCACTCCGACCCGGTCGCCAGAATAACCGTCGAATCGAACTCGCCGATGCTGATGGCGACCGCGAACGCCGCGCCCGCGACCACGCCGGGCGCGACGAGGGGGAGTTCCACGTCCAGCAGCGCCCGGACGCGACTCGCGCCGAGGCTCCGGGCCGACTCCACGAGACGGTCGTCCAGTGCGTCCAGCAAGGGTGCGACGTTGCGGACGACGAAGGGGTACGCGCCGACCGCGTGGGCCGCGACGACCGCGACCGCGCCCGTCACCCGAATGCGGTACGCGCCGATCTCCAGTCCGAAGACCAGCCCTCGAAGCAGACCGAGACCGACGACGATGCCCGACACCGCCAGCGGTGCCATCGTCAGCGCGTCGATGGCGGCCCGACCCCGAAAGCGCCGGGTCGTCAGCACCGACAGCGCGACCCCCATGGGGAGCGCGACGACCAGCGTCCCCAGCGCGAAGACGAGCGAGTTCCTGATCGCGGGGAGTGGGCGAACCTGCGCCGACGTGCCGGTCGCCTGTCGCTCCACGAGGAACTCGTAGTTCGCGGTCGTCAGCCCACCGTCACCGCCGGTCACGCTGGCGAGGATCATGCTGGCGATCGGGCCGACGAAGACGAGGAGGACGACCCCGGCGTAGCCCGCGATGCCGGTCCGGACTGCGAGCGCCCGGAGCGACCAGTCGTCTGGCACGAGCGACCGGCGCGGGAGCGGGTGTGCGCCCTCGCCGGCCCCCGACGTGCGCGCCTCGTACCGGAGGTAGGCGTAGGTCAACCCGAGCGAGATGGCGGTCTCTATCGTCGCCAGCGCGGCCGCGTCGGCGTACTCCAGCGACCGCACCTTCGAGTAGATGAACACCTCGACGGTCGCCAACTGCACCCCGCCGAGTGCCAGCACGATGGGGAACGAGGCGAAGGTGAAGACGAACGTCAGGGTCGCGCCGATCAGGATCGCGGGGCGAAGCTGTGGCGCGACCACGTCCCAGAAGGCCCGCAGGGGGCCGGCACCGAGACTCCGGGCCGTCTCGACGGTTCGGGCGTCGACCGACTCCCAGGCCGCCGTCGTCACCCGCGTCACCAGCGGTGCGTTGTAGAAGGCGTGCGCGACGATGATCGCCTCTAAGGTGAACAGCAACTCGACGCGCGGGAGACCGAGTGCCGCGAGCAGGGAGTTCAGCGTGCCGTTCGCACCGAAGGTCGCCACGAAGCCGATGGCGACCATGATCGAGGGCATGACGAACGGGAGGATGGTCAGCGAGCGCAGCGTCTTGCGGCCGGGAAAGTCGTATCGCGCGAGCAGATAGGCACCCGGGAGTCCCAGCAGGACGCTCGCGATGGTCGAGTAGGCGGCCTGCTTCGCCGTGAACCAGAAGATGTCCACGAGGTAGAACTCCGAGGTGAGAATCTCCCGGAACGCGGCGAGCGAGAACCGCCCCTCGGCGTACACCGCGTCGACGAAGACGGTGGCCACCGGGTAGTAGAAGACGACGAGGAGCACCAGCGCCGTCGCTCCCGCCACCAGCGTCAGCGCGCGTCGTTCCAGCCAGTCTGTCGCCGTTCTCACGCTTTCTCCTCGCTCGCGGGCCGTCGCCTACTTCTGGGCGACTTCCCGCGACCACGCGTCGACCCACTCGGAGACGTTCCCCTTCAGTTCGTCGTATCCGAACGTCACCGGTTCCGGCGGTTCCTTCGCGTACTGCGCGAAGTCTGCGGGCACGTCCGCGTCCTCGGTCGCCGGGAACGCGACGTTCCGGACCGCGATCTCACCCTGCACCGCCGGTCGGAGCATGAAGTCCATGAACTGCCGGCCCACCTCGGGGGCGTCGGCGTCCGCGAACAGCGCCATCCCCTCGGGGTTCGCGTACCCCTGATCGTTCAGGAAGCGGATCTGGTGTTTCGAGAGGTCCTGTCCCTCGGCGTTGGCGAACACCTGGTCCGTGGAGTAGGAGACGACCATCGGCGCTTCACCCTCGGAGTAGGCGGCGTAGGCGTCCGACCACGATCCGAGGATGCGCACGTCGTTGTCGACCAACCGTCGCCAGTAGTCGAGGTAGCCGTCCTCGCCCATCGCGGCGATGGTGTGCAGGAGGAAGGCCCGGCCGGTCGCCGACGACTGCGGGTTCTGGGTGATCAGATCGCCCGCGAACTCCTCGGCCAGCAGGCCGTCGAACGTCTCCGGGGCGACCGCCTGGTTCTCGTCGTACACCAGCGAGATGTAGCCGGTGTCGAAGGGGATCGCTCGTCCCTGCGGGTCGAACTGGAGGCCTGGTTTGACGTTCCCGGCGTTCGACAGTTCGGCCGGGACGAACAGATCCTCGGAGAGTTTCTCGTCGACTCGGATGAGCGCGTCCGTGTCGAGACCGACGTACACGTCGGCGTCGACCGCGACACCGCGACTCGCACGTTCGATGAAGTAGTTGATCTCGGTGTCCGGCGTCTGCCACTCGATCGTCGCGTCGAACTCCGACTCGAACTGCTCTTTCAGCCACGGCCCGGGACTGGACGACGGTGCGTCCACGAAGGGCGCGTAGGTCGCCACCTGCAGCGTCGTCGGTCCCGACTCGGTCGTCCCGGTCGTCGCGCCGTCGGTTCCCGCGCCGTCTCCGGTTCCGGTGTCGGTTCCACCCTCTGTCGCCGGGACGGCGTCTCGACTGACACACCCTGCGAGGAGTGCCGTCGCACCACCCGCACCGGCACGTCTGAGGAAGGCACGTCGTCTCATTACTCGGTGGTTTCGGCCAGTGGTACTTGAATCGCGTGGTTGGCGGTCGGGGCGCAACACTCGCCGGGATCAGTCACGTTGTCGACATCTCGGTGGAGCAACCGTTTTCCCGTCGGCTGTGGTACGTCCGCTGTGGCACCCGACAGACGGTACGTCCTCGGCGGTCTGCTCGTGCTCCTGAGCCTGCTCGCGACCGTCGTCCTCCTGAACGTCGTGGCGACGGTCTTCTTCGCGGTCACGGTCGCGTACCTGCTCGCACCGCTCCGGACCAGACTCCACGAGCGGGGCATCTCCCAGTGGTGGGCCAGCGTACTGGCGACGGCCGCCGGCTTCCTCGGCACCGTCGCGGTCTTCACACCCCTCGTCGTCGTCCTCGTCCTGCGGTTCGAGTCGCTGGTGGCGCTGCTCGATCTGATCCCCGACTCGGTGACGCTCGCCCTCTTCGGCTTCGAGTACGTCGTCACGTTCGACACCGCGCTGGCGGTCGTCGTCGCCCGCCTCTCGGCCATCGCCACCCAGTTCGTCACCGCCGCCCCGGTCCTGCTCATCAAACTCACCCTGTTCGCGTTCGTCGTCTTCGCGCTCCTGCTCCGGGAGGACGCGACCCGCCGGGCGGTGTTGGCCATCGTCCCGCCGAGTTACCGGGGGACCGCGAAGGCACTGGATCGCCGGACCCGCGAGACGCTCTTCGCCATCTACGTCCTGCAGGCCGCGACCGCGCTGGGGACGTTCCTGATCGCGCTCCCGGTGTTCGTCCTCCTCGGCTACGAGTTCCCGGTCGCGCTGGCGACGGTCGCGGCCGTCCTCCAGTTCCTCCCCATCGTCGGGCCGAGTATCCTGCTCCTCGGTCTCGGCGTCTACCACCTCGCACTCGGGGAGGTTCTCCAGGCGGTGCTGGTCGCGGTCGGCGGCGGCTTCTTCATCGCCTGGTTGCCGGACGTCCTGATCCGGCCACGCCTGGCCCGCGAGACGACGAACCTCCCGGGGAGTCTCTACTTCGTCGGCTTCGTCGGCGGGTTGCTCTCGCTGGGTCCAATCGGCGTCATCGCCGGGCCGCTGGCCGTCGCGCTGGTCGTCGAGGTGGCCGCGCTCCTCTCGGCGGAGATGAACACGGTCGCCGTCGGCGACGACGAAGACGGGGACGACTCGAGCGCCGGCGCGGTCGCGGTGGGTGGCAGCGAGGAGGAGCGATCCGATGCCAGTGACGGTGGTGACTCCCCGGCGTCGTAAGCTGGAGCGTTGCGGTGTCGTCGTGGTGAAATCCCGGCAGAACGTGACTGCATCTGCGACAGCAACGCGACTGGTTCGGAGCGCACCTCTGCCACGACCGCTACCGCAACAGGTCTCCAAACCGCACCCGCGACAGCAACGCTACTCGTCGTAGCGCACCGACGAGAGGCCCGCGACTGCAACCGCGACAGCACCGCACCGCGACAGCACCGCACCGCGACCGCACCTCGGTCCTCCCCAGCCTCGACCGCCTCTCGGCACCGCCCGGCGGTCTCCCTCGCGCGTTCCTCGCGCGCCGGGTTGTCTGTGAAAGCGCACACCACACCGGTCACTCGACCACACGTCGCCAGCAGTCGGGGAGGGTCGGGGACGACTGCGACTGCTGGGTTCCCGATCGAGCCGACACCGAAACCGGGTGCCACCGACGATCCGACTCAGGACTCGACGATCTCGACCGTCACCCGGTAGAACCGCGTCCCGCTCTCCGGATCGGCCAGCGCGACGTGGTACGTCCGACCGTCGGTACTCCCGGCGAGTCGTACGCGATACCGGTTCTCGACCGTGGTCGTCGTCTGCACGCGGCCGTCTTCGCTGTCCGCGCGCTCGACGAGTTCGACGACCGGACTCGGCGACTCGAACTCGCTGGCGTCGTAGGCGGCCGGCGCGTCGGCGGCGGCGTCCGGTGCCGGACGCGCGGTGATCTCGACCGTCGGTCCCCCGGTCGAGAGGAGGACGACCCCGACACCACCGACGACCACGGCGAGGAGGAGCACGACGCCGAGGAGTGGTCGGAGGCCCTCGATTCCGGCGGTCGTCGCGGGCGGGGTCTCTCGCACGGCCGGGGCTACCGGCGCGAGTCGGGAGGGCCTTGTGCCCCTCGCTCTCGGTGTGCGACACCCTCTCGCGTGCGACACGTCGGCGCTCGTAGCTTTATCTCCTCAGCGCGCGTCTCTCGGGGTATGGGACTTCTCGACAGCACATTCGGCGGACGAACCGACTTCCCGGACGACGCGACCATCATCGAGATCACCGACGGCGAGGCGGAGATCGTCACCTCCCGCCGGTCGCGTGCGCGACGCGCGCTCCGGCGCACGATCACGACCCTCGGTCTGGTCGCGGTCGGCGCTGGCGTCCTGGCGTACCTCTCGCGCCGCCGGTCGGCCCGACAGATCGCGGAGATCGAGGTGGAGGCCGACGACGCGATGGAGACCGACACGCCGAGCGAGTGAGGTCGTCCACGGACGACGTGGCGGGCGGGGGCGTCGCCCCGACGACCCAGACCCCGAACGCGACCCACTGACCGCAGGACTGCGTGGGCCAGCGGCCCCACGCTCGCCGCGGCTCGTGGCACCGTAACCCGAACGCATTTCCGCGCACCGCCCTTCTCTCCGCCCGATGAATACCCTGCTCTGGATACTCGTCGGCGTCCTCGCGTACTCCGCGGTCGCCGTCGCTCTGCAGACCCGTGGCTACATCCCACGGTCGGTTCGCCTGCAGGGACCGCTCACCACGATCCACACGAGACGTGGCCGGGCGTTCCTGAACTGGCTCGCCCGACCGAAACGGTTCTGGCGTGCGTGGAGCAACGTCGGTGTCGGCATCGCCCTGGTCGTGATGGTCGGCTCCTTCTTCCTCCTGATCCTCGCGGCCCTGTCGGCACTCGGCACCGACCAACCCTCCGCCGTCAGCCAGCCGCGCAACTTCCTCGTCATCCCCGGCGTCAACGACTTCCTCCCGCTGTCGGTCGCCCCCGAGATCGTCTTCGGTCTCCTCGTGGGGCTGGTCGTCCACGAGGGCGGCCACGGCCTGCTCTGCCGCGTCGAGGACATCGACATCGAGTCGATGGGGATCGTCCTCCTGACGGTCCTCCCCATCGGCGCGTTCGTCGAACCGAACGAGGAGAGCCAGAAGAACGCCGATCGCGGCGGCCGGACCCGGATGTTCGCCGCCGGCGTGATGAACAACTTCGCCATCACCGCGATCGTCTTCGCGCTCCTCTTCGGCCCGGTGATCGGCTCGATCGGTCTCGCACCCGGCGTCGGCGTCGGCGCGGCCTACGGATCCGCCGCAGACGCCGGCATCGGCCAGGGCGACCGCATCACCGCGATCAACGGGACCACGGTGGACACGAACGACGAACTGCTCGCCGCACTCGAGGCGACGGGTGGCTCGCAGGTCGCCGTCGAGGTGAACGGCGAGCGGACCGCGATGGTCGAGCGGTCCCCGATCGTCGTCGCCTCCGCGGAGGGGAACCCGGCGAACCTCTCGGTCGATCCGAGCGCGGACGACCCGATCACGGTCGACTCGGTCAACGGGACGCCGGTGAACACGATGTCGGAGTTCCGGACCGCAGTCGAAGACCGGGAGTTCGCGGTGCTGGGCACCAGCGAGGGCGACCGCCGGACGCCGATCGGCACCTTCGCGCAGGTCAGTCCGGAGCGCCCGCTCGCCGACCAGACCGACCTCGAAGCCGGTGACACGATCACGATCACCCGGATCGGCGACCAGCGGATCGTGGACGCCGGCGATCTGACGGCGACGCTCGACGGCTACCAACCGGGCGACGAGGTGACGCTCCGACTCTACAGCGACGGTGCGTTCCGAACCGTGACCGTGACGCTCGACGAGGACGGCTTCGTCGGTGTCAGCCCGGCGGGTGGGGTGAGTGGACTGGCGCTGACCGACTTCGGTGTCCAGCACTACCCCGCCGGCACGTACCTCTCGCTGCTCGGCGGCGAGGGCGGCGAGGGGAGTCTCGACGGGGTGCCGCTGGCCGGCGCGGCCGGGTCGTTCCTCGGGCTGATCTACGTCGCGCTGATCCTCCCGCTGGCGTCGGTGGTGCTGGGCCTGCCGTACAACTTCCCCGGCTTCACCGGCTTCTGGACGAACTTCTTCGTCGTGGAGGGCCCGCTGGCGTTCCTCGGCGGCGGGGTGTTCCTGCTGGCGAATCTCCTCTTCTGGACCGGCTGGATCAACCTCCAACTCGGCCTGTTCAACTGCATCCCCGGCTACCCGCTGGACGGCGGGCGCATCCTCCGGACCTCGGCGGAGGCGGTCGTCTCCCGGCTGCCGGTCGGTGACGGCTACACGCTTGTCCGCACCATCACGACCGGTGTCGGCTTGACCATGCTGGTCGCGCTGGTGTTGACGGTGTTCGGCCCGACGCTGTTGAACTGATGACGTCGAGGACTGGAGCGTTCCGTCGGGAACTGTAGAGGCGGTGCCCGCGACCGCGACAGCACCGCAGCCCGTAACTGCAACCGTACCGCGACGAGCGAGTAGCATCCCGGCTCACGCTACACGCACCAGTCGAGTGGGCTGGCGCGACACCTCGGCGACGGAGGGTCGCTTCGGGCACCACACCTCGGTGGCGTGGGGCCGCCTCGGGCACCACACTTCGGCGGCGTGGAGCGCCGGTGACGAAGGCTCGTCAGAGCGTGCCCCTGACGGTGGTCGAGAGACCGGGGGCTTTCACCGCTCGTCGTCACCGACCGACTCGACAGAATTCTCGTCTCCGACTCACTAGACAGCGTTCACGCGAAAAACTACCTCAGCCGACAGCTCTCAGACGCTCACCGAACCAGCCGACTACAGGTCCCACAGAGGTTCTCCTCTTTCACGTCCACCTCACGAACCGTCGGCGAGAAACTCATCACACATTTGCTGTTGTCACAGTGCTCTAGCCCGACCGTGTGGCCGATCTCGTGGACGACCTCCTTCCGGACGCGGTCGGCGAAGACCTCCTTCGCGGGCTTGGTGGAGATGCCGCCGTCCGAGGAGGTGTTGAGCCGGTAGGTGGAGATGACGGAGCCGGAGCCGTTGAGGTACGCGAGGCCGAAGACGTAGTTTCGGCGGCGGTAGAAGAGGTCCTCGCTGGTGATCCCGATGTTCTTGTCACCGGAGCCGGTTCTGCTCGCCAGTTCGATGAACTCCTCGGCCCGGTACTGGTTCCGGCTCCGGTCGAACGCGCCGTCGGGGATCCCCTGCTCGTTGTGGACCGTCACGTCGCAGTCGTAGACCGACCGCAACGCGGCAGAGGCCTCCCGCTTGACCTGTGCGGGAACCTCCCCAATCGGCACGATATCCACAAGCATGGAAGGGGTTAAGCAGTGGCCTGTGATAAATATCCCGACGTGCCGACCGACGCCTGTCCCGCGCTCGTCCGACGACTCGCCGACTACCGTGAGGTGGTCGAGATCGGTGTCGGTCGACGCCCGGAAGTCGCCCGCGCCCTCGCCGAGCGCGGGGTGTCGGTCACGGTGACTGACGTCCACGATCCACGCGAATTCGGCGTGGCGCTCCCCGAAGCAGTGCGGTTCGTCCGCGACGACGTGGTCGCCGCCAGCGAGTCGTCCGACCCGCACCCCTGCTACCGCGCCGCGGCGTACTACGCGCTGAACTGTCCGCCGGAACTCCACCGCCCGATCCGGACGCTCGCCCGCCGGCACGGGGCAGACTTCCTGTTCACGACCCTCGGCGGCGACCAGCCCGCGATCCCCGTCGACCGCGAGACGCTCCCCGGCGAGACGCTGTTCGTGGCACGCGACGGTCCCTGAGCCACTCGTCGAGGCCGGTCCGATCTCCCGTCTGCGTGGGTCGGCGGCCGCGAGACGGAACCTGTCACGCGACGACAAAGCCGGAAACCATTTCCTGTCGGCCGGCGGGGTGTACCCTATGCGAGTCGAAGCGGTCGTACTGGACATCGACGGGGTGCTCGTCGACGTGGCCGACTCCTATCGCCGGGCTATCGTCGACGCCATCGACCACGTCTGCGGGCGCACCATCGCCCGCGAGGAGATTCAGTACTTCAAGAACGCGGGGGGGTTCAACAACGACTGGGAACTCACGTACGCCGGGGCGCTCTACGTCCTCTCGAAACGCGAGGGACTCCGGATGAGCCTCGAGGAGTTCACCGACGAGATCGAGACACGGGGCGGCGGGTTGGCGGCCGCCCGGTCCATCGTCGGCGAGACACTGCCGATGGTGCCACAGGCGCGCGTGAAGGACAAGTGGGACATGGACGCCCTGCGGGACACCTTTCAGGCGCTGTACCTCGGGGGCGACCGGTACCGCGAACTGGA
Source organism: Salinirubrum litoreum (assembly GCF_020567425.1). NCBI lineage: Archaea > Methanobacteriati > Methanobacteriota > Halobacteria > Halobacteriales > Haloferacaceae > Salinirubrum > Salinirubrum litoreum. Next base: position 1,606,052 of record NZ_JAJCVJ010000001.1, read on the forward strand.
GGGCGGCGAGCCACCGATCGAGACCGAGGGGTACATCGAGGACGAACCGGTCCTGATCTCGCCGGCGACGATCGACGCGCTGACCGAGCGCTACGCGGTCGGCGTCGTGACGGGACGGCCTGCGGCCGAAGCCGAGATCGCGCTCTCGCGGGTCGGTCTCGACGTGCCGGTCGACTACCGGTTCACGATGGACGACGACACCGCCGGGAAGCCGGACCCCGAGGCACTGATCGAACTCGCCAAGCGACTCGACGCCGAGTCGGTCGCGTTCGCGGGCGACACGCTGGACGACGTGTTGACCGCCCGGAACGCCGACGAGACAGACCCCAGTCGGGTCTACTACGGGATCGGCGTGTTGACCGGCGGCTTGCGCGGTGAGGCAGGCCGCGAGCAGTTCACCGAGGTCGGAGCCGACGCCGTGATCGATCACGTCGACGACCTGCCGGAGTTGCTCGAATGAACCAGTTCTCGTTGTTCGTCTCGACGATGGTCCTCCTCGACATCGTGGGACTGCTGTTGACTGTGCTGTTGCTCCCGCCGGCGTCGACGCAAGTCGGCTTTCTGGCGACGATCGTTCTCGCGCCCGTACTCGCCTTCTTCCTCGCGTATCGTGGCGGGTTCGAGGCGCTCGGTCTCGGCGGACTGGTCGATTGAGAGGGCTTCTCTGTCCCCGGCAGAGGCAGAACGTCTCTGTCGGCCTCACGCCGGCAGAGGCAGTCGTGGCCGGTCGCGCAAGGCTTAGGGACGCGCCGCACACAGTCGAACTATGCGAATCGCGCTACTCGGCGGCACCGGCGACATCGGCGAGGGCCTCGCGCTCCGGTGGGCCTACGACAGCGACCACGAGGTACTGATCGGCTCCCGCGACCCCGCACGGGCACGCACCAAAGCCGAGGAGTACGAGACGGAACTCGACAGCCGCGGCCGCGAGGTGACCGTCAAGGGGTTCGTCAACGAGATGGCCGCCGACCGTGCGGACGTGATCGTGCTCGCGGTCCCGCCGTACCACGTCGCGGACACGGTCGAGTCGGTCGCCGACAAACTGGACGACGAGGACGTGCTCGTGACGCCTGCGACCGGAATGAAACGCGACGAGGACGGCTTCCACTACCACCGGCCCTCGGCGGGGAGCGTGACGGCGCTCGCAGTCGAGGCGGCACCCGACGACGTGCCGGTCGTCGGCGCGTTCCACAACCTCCCGGCCGGTCGACTCGCCGACCTGGACGCCGAGTTGGGTATCGACACACTGCTCGTCGGCGACGACGAGGACGCCAAGGAGACGGTCCGTCTGCTGGCCGAGGAGATCGAGGGCCTGCGCGTGCTGGACGCCGGCGGCATCGCCAACGCGCCGGAGATCGAGGGCGTGACGCCGCTGCTCATCAACGTGGCGTCGAACAACGACGACCTGCACGATCTGGGTATCCGGTTCACCTGAGGCGGGAGAGAGGCGTTCGAGGTGAAGCGACAGAGTCGCGCCACACCCGCCGAGGGACCGGAATACGACCACCTGACGGCGGTGGGTCCCGACAATGTTTAATAGCCCGGTCGTGTAGGCGGGACTAATGTCGGAAGTCTGCTCGACGTGCGGGCTGCCCGAGGAACTCTGCGTCTGTGAAGACGTCGCGAAAGAGTCCCAGCAGATCAGCATCCGCATCGACGAGCGCCGCTACGGTAAGGAGGTAACGATCATCGAAGGCTTCGACCCCAAGGACGTGGACCTCGACAGTCTCTCGTCGGACCTGAAGTCCAAGTTCGCCTGCGGCGGCACGGTGGAGGACGACTCCATCGAACTGCAGGGGAACCACACGGGGCGCGTGGAGGACTTCCTCCGCGACAAAGGCTTCAACGTCGCGTGATCGTCACCTGACCGGCCCGCGTCGAGTCGCTTTTTCGCAGAGTCAGTGGGAGTTCGCTCGTGAGTAGCAACGCGCTCGGTCTCCCAGCGAGTGCGGCTCAGAACGGTGCGTCCGGTCCCTCGTCGGCCTCGGCGCTCGCCCCGTCGGGATCGCTTGTCTCGACCGGCCCCTCCCACGCTTCGAGGCCGCCAGCCATGCTCTCGACCGTGGCGTCGGCGGTGCCCTCGTAGGAGCCAACGAGTCGCGCGGCCTGCACGCTCGCCTTCCCGTGCGGGCAGACGGTGACGACGCGGTCGGCGTCGGCCAGTTCCTCGACCCGACTCGGCAACTGCTCGAAGGGGATGTTGACGCTGTCGGGGATGTGGCCCCGGTCGAAGGCGTGTTTCGAGCGGATGTCTACGACTGCCAGCCCCTCGCCGTCGGTCGCGAGGAGGTCGGCCACCTCGTCGGGGTCGATCTCGCCGTCCATGGGAGTCGGTAGCGGTGTGGGTGGTTTATGTTTCTCGGTCGGGGTACGTCTGAGAGAACTCGCGTGAATCGGTTGCAGACGATTCGGGTGAATACGTCGTGAGGTGCTCGGTCGAATCGGTTGTCGGGAACTCGGTCGAATACGTCGTGAACGACGAGGGGTGAAAGCCCCCGCGCTCTCGACCTCCCGCGACTCGGGGCGCTCCTCAGTCAGGCGGGCCGGCAAGCCGGCTCGCCTTCCCTGCGGTGCTACCGTCGTCGGGGGAGGATCGAGAGCGCGGCCCCTTTCAGTCCCGCCCGGTGGATTCTGCGAAAGCGCACGCAACTCGCGGTGGACCAGTCGGATCAGCGCGAGCGCCTCCCTGTAACCGTCGGCGCGACACGGAGGTCGCGCCAGCCCATTCGACCGGTACCTCTGTCGTGAGTCGAATTTCTGCTGTGCTGTCGCGGTGCAGTCGGCGCGTGAGAAGCGTCTTCGTGAGTGAAACGAACAAGGCGAGACCGGAGGTCTCGCCAGCAACCGGCGCGAAGCGCCGGTGACGACGGTCAGCGAGAGCGTGCCTCTCGCCAGACGCGAGGGAGGTCTGCGGGCGGTGCTGAGAGCAGACCGAGGCTGGGGAGGACCGAGGTGCGGTCGCGGTCTGCTGGGCTGTCGGGGTCGCGGTCCACGAGTCGGTCGCAGTCGCGGCCTGCGGTGCTGTCGTGGTTGTGGTCCAAGTAGCAATCCCAGCCACGGAGATCCACTCGACCGGATCGCCCGACCAGCCAACACCGAGTTCACGTCACGAATGATCGGGATTTAAGCGGGCACCCGCCCGTCCCACGACTGTATGAAACTGCACGAGTATCAGGCGAAACAGATCTTCGCCGACGCCGGAATCCCCGTCCCGGACTCCCGGCTGGCGACGTCTGTCGCGGAGGTCGAAGCGGCGGTCGAGGAGATCGGCTTCCCGGCGGCCATCAAAGCACAGGTCCACGTCGGCGGACGTGGCAAGGCTGGCGGCATCAAGATCGCCTCGGACGCCGAGGAAGCGAGCCAGTACGCCGACGAGATTCTCGGGATGGACCTCAAGGGCTACACCGTGGACCGGGTCCTCGTCGAGGCCGGCGTCGACTTCGTCAACGAACTGTACGTCGGGATCACGATGGACCGCGGCGAGGGCAAGCCCGTGGCGATGGTCTCGACCGAGGGCGGCGTCGACATCGAGTCGGTCGCCGAGGAGACCCCCGAGGCGATCGCCCGCGAGCACATCGACCCCGCGTTCGGCCTGCATCCGTTCCAGGCCCGGAAGGTCGTCTACGAGGCCGGCATCCCGCGTGAAGTGGCAGGCGACGTGGCCTCAATCCTGACGACGCTGTACGACCTCTACGAGTCGCGTGACGCCTCCGAGATCGAGATCAACCCGGTGATGATCACGAGCGACGACGACGTGGTCGCCGCCGACGCCGTGATGAACATCGACGACGACGCACTGTTCCGCCAGCCGGATCTCGCGGAACTGGAAGAAGAGACGTTCTCGGACGATCTGGAGAAGAAGGCCAACGAGTACGGCTTCGACTACGTACGCCTCTCGGGCAACGTCGGTATCATCGGCAACGGCGCGGGCCTCGTGATGACGACGCTGGACCTCGTGGACTACTACGGCGGCGAACCCGCCAACTTCCTCGACATCGGCGGCGGTGCGAAGGCCGAACGCGTGACCCACGCGCTGGATATGGTCTTCTCGGACCCGAACGTCGACGCCGTCGTCTTCAACATCTTCGGCGGGATCACGCGCGGTGACGAGGTAGCGAAGGGGATCAACGAGGCGCTGGAGGGCTTCGACGAGATTCCGAAGAAGGTCGTCGTCCGCCTCGCCGGGACGAACGCGAAAGAGGGCATGGAGATTCTCAACACCGATCTCGTAGAGGTAGAGGAGACGCTCGAAGCGGCCGTGCAACGTGCCGTGCAGAACGCTCAGGAGGTGGACGCATGAGCGTCCTCGTCGACGACGACACTCGCGTCGTCGTGCAGGGGATCACCGGCGGGGAGGGCTCCTTCCACGCCGAGCAGATGATCGAGTACGGGACCAACGTCGTCGCCGGCGCGGTGCCGGGCAAGGGCGGCCAGAAGGTCCACGGCGTCCCGGTCTACGACACGGTCCACGCCGCCGTGCGCGAGGAGGACGCCGACGCCTCGGTCGTCTTCGTCCCGCCCGCGTTCGCGGCCGACGCGGTGTTCGAGGCGCTGGACGCACCGCTCGATCTGGTCGTGGCCATCACCGAGGGCGTCCCCACGGGCGACATGGCGAAGGTCTACAAGCGACTGGGCGAGGTCGACACCCGCCTGATCGGCCCGAACTGTCCGGGCATCATCACGCCGGGCGAGGCCAAACTCGGCATCCTGCCGGGCAACATCTTCGCCGACGGCAACGTGGGTCTCGTCTCCCGATCTGGGACGCTCACCTATCAGGTCGTCGACAACCTGACGAGCCGCGGTATCGGTCAGACCACCGCCATCGGTATCGGCGGGGACCCGATCATCGGGACGGACTTCGTCGATGCGCTCGAACTGTTCGAGGCCGACGAGGAGACCGAGGCGGTCGTCATGTGCGGTGAGATCGGTGGCGAGGACGAGGAGGAGGCCGCCGCGTACATCGCCGAGCACATGGACACGCCGGTCGCGGGCTTCATCGCCGGGCGAACCGCCCCGCCGGGCAAGCGCATGGGTCACGCCGGCGCTATCGTCTCCGGCAGTGGGACCGGGACCGCGGAGTCGAAGATTCAAGCACTGAACGACGCGGGCGTCCCGGTCGGCGACACCCCCGAGGAAGTGGCCGACTCCATCGAAGACTTCCTGTAAGACGGGTCGTGTAGTCGTTACTCGGCAGTTTTCTCGTATTTTTGATGGCGATTCGCGGGCGATTGCTTTCTGGCGAGTGGTTCGGCTGACGACTGGATCAGTGACCGCGACTGTGACCGTATCGTAGACTGCGACAGCGGCCGTATCGTAGACTGCGACAGCGACCGCACCGCAGACCGCACCAGCACCGCTACTCGATCCGGGACAACCGGACTATTCGACCGCGACCGCGACATCCCTGCACCGCAACCGCGACCGCACCTCGTCCTCCCCAGCCTCGGCGGACGCTCTCGACACCGCCCGCGTCCGCCTCCCTCGCGCGTTCCTCGCGTCTGGCGAGAGACAAGCTCTCGCTGACCGTCGTCACCGGCGCTTCGCGCCGGTTGCTGGCGAGACCTCCGGTCTCGCTCTGTTCGGTTCCCTCACGAAGACGCCGACCGCACCGCGACAGCGTCGCCGGTTTCCCACCACTACTCACGTCACACTCCACCAGTCAGATGGGCTGGCGCGACCTCCGTGTCGCGCACTTCGCCGGGATGCACCCGGTTCAGGCAAGCCGACGGTCACAGGGAGGCGCTCGCGCTGATCCGACTGGTCCACCGGGCGTTGCATGAGTCTCCGCGAAATCACCGGGTGGGACTGAAAGGGGCCGGCGTCTCGACCCCGCCCCGACGATGTAAGCAGAGCAAGAGCGAAGCTCTCGCCAGCAGTCGGGCGACTCCCGTGTCGCCCGACAACACTGGACTGAACGAGGGCGCGGAGCGTAGCGACGCGCCCTCGTGAGGGAAGCGCGCACCGAGTGTCTCGTGAGGGAACCGAACGAGACTCAGCGAGAGCTTCGCTCTCGCCAGACGCGGCGGGTCGAGACGCCGGGGGCTTTCACCGCTTGTCGTCTGCAACTCACTCTACAGCAACCAGCTCGGCCGGGAGCTTTCACCTCCTGCCCTCTGCAACTCACTCGACCGAGTTCACCACGTAGCAAACAGAACCGACACACGAACCACAGTCTAGTTCCCGGTCCACCGAAGCAGGGCCAGGGTCCCCTCGAACAGACCGACCATCGTCGCCGCGACCAGAATCGGCGACATCCCGGTCGGGTCCGGACTCACGAGGAACGCCAGCCCGAGGAACGCACCCCAGAACAGCAGGCGCTTGTCCTCCAGCCAGATCCGCGTGACGAGGTTCATCATGATCGCCAGCATGATGAAGAGCGGAATCTGGAAGACGATGGCCATGTAGCCCATCAGGATGAGGATGAGGTTGAACGTCTCCTTCAGGCCGAACGCGATGATCGCGGTGCCGGTCGTGTAGGAGGTGAAGTACGCGAAGATGGCCGGCAGGATGATGAAGTGCGCGAAGGCCACGCCGACCAGCGCGAGGATCAGACTCGTCGGGACGGCCGCGAGGTAGTACTTGCGCTCTTTCGGGTAGAGTCCAGGCCGCATGAACAGGTACGTCTGGTAGACGAAGACGGGAAGTCCGATCACCACGCCCGCGAGGCTGGCGACCTTCACCTCGGTCAAGATCAGTTCGAGCGGCGCGTACAGTCGGGGTCGTGTGTCCTGTGCCGGGAGATCCGGGATGTGCGTGTTCCAGAGGAAACTGATCGCGGAGTCCGCGACCGGAAACACCGCCAGCGTGACGACCATGGCGACGCCGACGACGACCGCCACACGGCGCACCATCTCCTCGATGTGCTCCGTGAGGGGCATCTCCTGGTCGCTCTCGGGACCGTCGCCGAACAGGCCGCCGTCGTCCTCGTCGGGAGCGGGGTAGTCCGGCTCTGCGGTGGGGGCGTCCGCCGTCGCCGTGTCTGCGGTCGCCTCGCTGAGTCCCGTGGTCGCGTTCGACTCCTCGGCCATTCATCGAATGGTGGCTTCCCAGTGCTTATAGGCCTTTTTCCATCCGGCGGCGACCGGGCGCGGTCGGGGTAAAAAGATTGATAACGCGAACTCGGCTTATGTCGGATAGTATGTCCAGCGCGCTCGACGAGGACACTCGCCGCACTATCGACGAGGGTCGGCGAACAGCCGGCGCGATGTTGCGCGCCGCCCAGCAGGACCTCCAGAAGGTCTTCATCGTCTTCCTCGTCGGCTTCCTCGGCGCGTTCTACGCTCTGAGCTACGCGGTCTGGCCCTTCCTGAAGGACGTCACCAAGGCCCGGATGGAGGGTGTGCTCGGCGAGGAAGTGCAGATCATCGCACAGACCCCCTTCGACGTGATCCTCTTACAGGCGAAGATATCGCTCGTCGTCGGTGTCATCGTCTGTCTCCCGGCGTTCATCTACTACTCCCGTGACGCGCTCCGGGTGCGCGGGATGTGGCCCTCGTCGCCCGTCGAGCCGTGGAAGGCGGTCCTGATCGGGGTGCTCTCCGTCCTGCTCTTCCTCGCCGGGTTGGCCTACGGCTACCTGTTCTTCTTCCCGGTGATGTTCGAGTTCCTCGCGGGCAACGCGCTGTCTGCGGGGTTCAAGCCGACCTACTCCATCGTGAAGTGGGCGCAGTTCATCTTCCTGCTCACGCTCTCGTTCGGACTCGCGGCACAGATGCCACTCGCGATCACCGGGTTGTCGTACTCCGGCATCGTCCAGTACGAGACGTTCCGCGACAAGTGGCGGTACGCGGTCGTCCTCATCTTCGTCTTCGGCGCGCTGTTCTCGCCGCCGGACCCCTTCACACAGATCATGTGGGCCGTGCCCCTCCTCTTCCTCTACGGCTTCAGTCTCTACCTCGCCAAGGTCGTCGTCACGGCGAAGCGCGGGAGCGAACAGATCGACGTCTGGGCGACGACCAGAGACCGGTGGAACCTCGTCGCCGGCAGTGGCGTCCTGGGCTTCGTCGTCGTCTACGCGTTCTACACGCGCGGTGGCGTCGAACTCGTCAACTCGCTGCTGGCGTCGGTCAGCGACTATCGGGTCGTCGGGGCCGGCGGGACGCTCCCGCTGTCGGCGACGGCCGAGACGGCCGTCTTCGGCGTCGTCGGCGCACTCCTCTTCGCGCTCGGTGCCGTGATGTACTTCGTCTACAACGGGATCGTCGCCACCGACCAGGCGGAGACGGGCACGCCGGCCGGCATCGACATCTCGATCCTTGACGCCGCCGGCGTGCGGGCCGCCCCGCCGGAGGCGTTCGAGGAGATGACCGAACCGCAGGCACTCGAACTCGCCAACGAGGCGATGGACGAGGGCGACAAGGAGAAGGCCCGCGTCATCCTCGACCGCTTCGACGAGGCGGAGTCCGAACGCGAGGCCGGGGCGGACGCCGACGGGGCGGCAGCAGAGGCCGACTCCGACGCCGAGGGCGGCACCGCCGAGGAGATTCCCGGCGTCGCGGACGACATCGGCGACCGGGCCGGGCGGGCCGGCGAGTCGTTCTTCTCGGCACTGTCGGACGACGACGAGGAGGACGAAGACGACATCGGGGGCTACTACACCGACATCCAGTTCATCCTCGACAGTCTCACCTCGCGGGCCTTCTGGCTGGTCGCCATCTTCATGGTGACGCTGGCGGTGACGTTCACGGGCCTCTACCTCGGCGGACTGGCGATCGTCTTCGACAACTTCACCAGCAGACTCCCACCACAACTGCAGGACGGGCAGTTCCTGACGGTCGTCGCGCTCCACCCGGTCGAGGCGCTGATCTTCCAGGTGAAGTTCTCGACAGTCATCGCGGCCATCGCCACCGCGCCGTTCGTCGGTTACTTCGCGTGGCCCGCCCTGCGGGAGCGGAACATCGTCCGTGGCAACCGGAACGTCATCTTCGGCTGGATCGCGGCGCTCGCGGCCGGCCTGATCGGCGGCTTCGTGCTCGGCTACCTCTACATCGCGCCGACGGTCATCTCGTATCTCGTCGCCGACGCGGTGCAGGCGGACATGCTCATCCGGTACCGGATCACCAACTTCTTCTGGTTGATCTTCTTCATGACGGCCGGTATCGGCCTGCTCGCCGACATCCCGGTGCTGATGGTCCTCCTGAACACCGCCGGCGTCAGTTACCGGGCGATGCGCGGTCGGTGGCGCGAGGTGACGGTCGGCATCCTCACCTTCGCGGCGCTGTTCACGCCGGCCAGTATCTCGACGATGCTGCTCGCGACTATCCCGATGATGGCCGCCTACGGCACCGGACTGGGCATCCTGTGGCTCGTGACGTTCGGCGGCCGCCGGAACCTCGCCCCGAGTCGGACGGAGACCGGCGGCGAGGCGCAGGCGGCCGACTGAGTGCTGCTCGGCCGACCCTCGAACCGCGACGTGAGCGAGTGACCGCCGGCGCGTCTGCCGACGGCAGCGTCGGAACGCTGACGTTTTATATTCCCACGAGAATCCTCGGGTATGACCAAGATAAGCGTCGAGATCCCCGACGAACTGCTCGCCGACCTGGACGAGCACGTCGGCGACGACAAGAAGTTCGTGAACCGGAGTGACGCGGTCCGGGCCTCGATCCGGAAGACGCTCGACATGCTGGACGACATCGACGCCCGCCACGGGCGACTGGACGACGATGAGTGAGGACACCGAGAGCCGGCCCGGCGACTCGACGCGGACGAGTGAGGCGACTGCCCCAGCCAGCCCGTCGGGTGATCCTCGATGAGCGGGACGGCGACCGGCGGCCGCGCCGGGACGGGCCAGATCGTCCTGATCGCGCTGTTCGTCACCGCCCTCGTCACCGCACAGTTGACGGCGGCGAAGGTGCTGGCGTTCTCGCTACCCTTCGCGGTCCCGCTGGCGGGGTCGACGCTGGCACTCCCCGGCGCGGCGCTGGCGTACGCCCTGACGTTCTTCGCGTCGGATTGCTACGCCGAACTGTACGGCAAGCGGTCGGCACAGACGCTCGTCAACGTCGCGTTCGCGATGAACTTCGTCATGCTGGCGCTGGTCTGGAGTACCATCGTCGCCCCCGCGTCGCCGGCCAGCAGCGTCCCGCCGGGCGACTTCGCGGCCGTGTTGGGCGCGAGCACCAACATCGTGATCGGGAGTCTGCTCGCCTACGTCGTCAGCCAGAACTGGGACGTGATCGTCTTCCACCGCCTGCGAGAGCTGACCGACGGTGACGCGCTGTGGCTCCGGAACCTCGGCTCGACTGCGACGAGCCAGGCCATCGACACCGCCATCTTCGTGACGGTCGGCTTCTGGGCCGCACCGCTGGTCCTGTCGGGCAGTCCGATCATCCCGCTCGCCGGACTGGTCCCCCTGCTCGTCGGCCAGTACGTCCTGAAACTGTTGATCGCGGTCGCCGACACCCCGTTCGTCTACGCCGTCGTCGGCGTGCTCGGCGGCCAGTCGGGCCGTGGTGGCGGCGTCTCGTCGCCGGACTGAGTCGGCAGAGACTGCCGGCAGAACCGGTCGGATCGCCAGCATACCGCTTTATGCGATCTGCTACCGAACGTCACTCGTGACGACACAGCGGCGCATCCGCCTCGCCGAGAGCGAGGCGATGGAGGGCGGCGTCCGGTGTCCGAAGTGCGGGAGCTACACCTCGTTCGGTGACATCGTGGCGGCCGGTGGTTGTGGCGGCGGGGAGTGGCGCGGCGGCGACTGCGACGCCAGTCTCTCGCTCGACCTAGTCCTCGAGAATCCAGAGTGAGCGAACGCAGAAGCCGACCGGGTCGGCGAGCAGTGCCGCCGATCAGACCGGCGAGGCGAAGCCGAACCGCGGTTTCACGTCCTCGACGCGAACCGTCACCGTGTCGCCCTCCGCGACGCCGGAGACGAACAGCGTGAAGCCCTCGACGTGAGCGATGCCGTCGCCCTCGCTGCCGGTGTCGACGATGTCGACCTCCAGTTCGTCGCCGACCCGCACCGGCGCGGTCAGCAGGCCCTTCCCGACGAGGTAGAGTTCGGAGGACTCGTCGCGGGAGGCGTCGGGGTGGATCGCCCGGACGTACTCGAACTCGGTCTCCATATCGGCACGGAAGTCCGCGAGGTCCTGCCCGTCGAACACCTTCACCGCGAGGTCGCCGCCCGGCCCGAGCAGTTCGAGTGCGGTCTCGAAGGCCTGTCGCGCGAGGTGGATCGACCGGGCGTGGTCGAGGCCGTACTCGCCGGTCATGTTCGGTGCCATGTCGGAGATGACGAGGTCTGCTCCCTGCTCGCCGACGCGCTGGCGGAGTTTGGTCCGGGTGCGCTCCTCGGTCATGTCGCCCCGGAACGTCTCGACGTTCTCGTGGTCTACGTCGCGGATGCGCTGGAGGTCAACGCCGACGACCGTGCCGTGGTCGCCGACGCGCTCTGCGGCGACTTGGAGCCAGCCGCCGGGTGCGGCCCCGAGGTCGACGACCGTGTCGCCCTCGGCGATGAGGCCGGCGTCGTCGTCGAGTTGCTGGAGTTTGTACGCCGACCGACTGCGGTAGCCCTCCTGTTTCGCGCGGTTGTAGTACTCGTCTTTGCCGCTCATGGATTGCTCACCCCAGATCGTGGTCGAATCGCCGATGAATCCGTGGTCATACCTGTGCTGTCGCGGTCGATCCGGAAAGGTACGTCGGATAGTGACTGTGCCTGCGAGGTGACGACCGTCGGTGCCGAAGCGTGTCACGTAGAGCCATCTGACGGTCCAGTGGACGGCAATCGGGGACACAGAGCTGACTCTGCTCGAAGTGTCGTGACCGGGATGGTCACCCAACTGACCGTCGCCGGTGATGTTCCACCTACGCTCGTTCCCACAGCGTCTCGATGCGCTCCTCGATACGACCGAAGACGAGTCGACCGACGTCACGATGGTCGCTCGGCCACTGAGCGTTCTCTGCGTCGGTTCGACTCGCAGTCGGTGGTGGATGGAAGTGGTCGCGTGCGTTGTGTGCGTTCGGGTGTCGATCCCAGCAGCACATCCACGTGTCGTCGCTTCGCTCCTCTCTGTAGTGGAAATTGAAGTCGTCGTTACGATACCAACGAACCTCGAGCCGTGCGGTCGCCTCGTCCGGATAGTACTCACTGGACAGTTCGACGCGAAGGTGTAGTCGCTCCGCCTCGACGATCTCCGCCCGCTCGACCGTGCGACTGCCGGCGAACCGGGATCGCATCTGCTCCAACACAGCCCGATCTATCGGCGCAGGACTCGCGCCGTCGTCCACCGGAACCATCGTTAGCTGTGTGACGGAGCGGTCGAACCGGCGGCCTTCCGCCGAGCGCGTTCGTGGAACCGACGTTCCTCGACGGCGGTCGCCCAGTCGCCGAGATCGACGTACACGTCGTCGATTCGGTGCGCATCGAACCCGAGCACGTCGACTTCGGCAGGCGACTCGGCGTCGTACTCGTCGCGGTACGTCTCGATCCTGTCCGTGAGTTCCGAGACGCGGGCTTGTAGTTCGTCGATGGTGTTCTCTCGCGCCAGTTCGTTCACTCGTCGCCACTCGAAGTAGTCGTCGTTGCGTTCGTACCGGACCGGTCGCCCCTCGTGGCGGACGACGATGCCGAGGTCGGCGTAAAACGAGAGATGTGTCCGGGCAGACTGCACCGAGCAGTCCGCCTGCTCTGCGATCTCGGCGGCGGACATCGGCTCTCTGGCGTGGAGCACCGCGCCGTAGACGCGCTGTTTAGTGTCTTCGTCCCCGAAAGGTTGCTCGAACGGCGGGGGGTCGTCCTTCGGACTGTCGTCTACCATGCCTCGACCGACGAGGGTGACACACATATTTCTTTCTCTGGCAAAAATATGTGTTTCGGGTTCGGTGTCACGAACCGTGGTTGCGGTACCGGAGTACACGGCTCCCTCACGGCTCCGGGCGCTGTCCCAACGTCCCGGTGCTGTCTCGGCGTGCCGGCGCTGTCTCCGACCGTCGCTCACTCCGACTCAGAGCCGGTCGTTTCGACGCCGAGATCGGCACAGGATTCGGTGAACGGTGTCAGCAGTCCTTCCTCGTTTATCAGATACCGGATGGAGTAGCAGTCCGCCTGCCCCTCTCTCAGGTCGGGACCGATAGCCGCCCAGTCGTTCTCGTCAACTCTGGCCGACAACACCCATGGCCCACGGTCACGCGGCCAATCGCCGGTGAACGCGGCACCGCCGACCTCGCCGTCCCGCATCGCGTCGAGTCGCACCGTCTCCTCGTAGACCATCTCGTCGCGGCGGTCGATCCGGAGCGTGAGGTCGTGTGGGTCGCGGTCGCGGTTGAACGCGCCGAGTGAGTGGATGCGGTACGTCGGTGTGAGCAGTGGACCGGCACAGCCAGCGAGCGAGGTGCTTCCAGCGAGTGCCGCAGTGCGAGCGAGCGTGCCGGTCCCGCCAGCGACGAGTCGGAGGGTGTGTCGTCTGTCGAGCATCGGAGGGCAGTCCGTCGGTGCTTCGGCCGCGACCGCCGAGTATCCACCGACCCAGTCGCTGGCTCACACGGACGCCCGGACAGCACAGATTTTTCATCCCCCCGTCCATCCGTCAGGCTATGAACTACCGGGAGGTCACGGGGAGCCGCGAGTTCCTCCTGCGACTCGACACGGACGCCGACTGGCGGCAGGAGATCGAGGAGTTCGCCGCGCGAGAGGACATCGACGCGGCGTGGTTCCTCGGGATGGGCGCGGTGCAGGACGCCGAGATCTGGTTCTACGACCAGTCCGACTACGAGTACCGGTCGGTGCGGTTCGACGAACCGCTGGAGGTCGCCAGTTGCGTGGGCAACGTCGCCCTGCTGGACGACGAACCCTTCGCGCACACCCACGTCGCGCTCTCCCGCCCGAGCGGCCAGACGCTCGCCGGCCACCTCAACGCCGCGACGGTCTTCGCCGGCGAGGTGTACCTCAAGACGTTCGAGGAACCGCTGGAACGCGAACACGACGACGTGACCGACCTCGACCTGTGGCTGTGAGGTGTCGGTGATGGGCGCATCGACCGAGGGGAGGTGCTCGTGATGCGCGAGGACGACGAACGCTACTTCGAGCGCATCGAGAGTCGGCTGGACGAGGCGTTCGACCGCGCCGAGGCCGCGAAGGCGCAGGGCCACGATCCGAAAGAGGCGGTCGAGATTCCGGTCGCGAAGGACATGGCCGACCGGGTGGAGAACATCCTCGGCATCTCCGGCGTCGCGGAGCGCGTCCGCGAGTTAGAGGGCGAGATGTCCCGCGAGGAGGCCGCGCTGGCGCTCGCGGAGGACTTCGCCGAGGGGAAGGTCGGCGACTACGACAGCAGGGAGGGGAAGGTCGAAGGCGCGGTCCGGACCGCCGTCGCCCTGCTGACCGAGGGGGTCGTCGCCGCCCCCATCGAAGGGATCGACCGCGTCGAACTGCTGGAGAACGACGACGGGACCGAGTTCATCAACGTCTACTACGCCGGCCCGATCCGCTCTGCCGGCGGGACGGCGCAAGCGCTCTCGGTCCTCGTGGCCGACTACACCCGGACGCTGATCGGCGTCGAGGAGTACAGGGCCCGCGACGAGGAGATCGAACGCTACGCCGAGGAGGTCAACCTCTACGACAAGGAGACCGGACTCCAGTACACGCCGAAAGACAAGGAGTCGACGTTCATCGCCGAGCACATGCCGATCATGCTGGACGGCGAGGCGACCGGCGACGAGGAGGTCTCGGGCTTCCGCGACCTCGAACGCGTTGACACCAACAACGCTCGCGGCGGGATGTGTCTCGTCCTCGCGGAGGGGATCGCACTGAAGGCCCCGAAGATTCAGCGGTACACCCGCCAACTCGACGAGGTCGACTGGCCGTGGCTCCAGGATCTCATCGACGGCACCATCGGCAAAGACGACTCGAAGGCGGCGGACGACGCCGAAAGCGAGTCCGAAGCCGACGAGGAGAGCGAGGGAGCCGACACAGGTGACGAGACCGACGAGGAGACGCCCGCAGACACACCGGCCGGCCCACTCCGCGTCGAGCCCTCCACGAAGTTCCTCCGAGACCTGATCGCCGGGCGACCCGTCTTCGGCCACCCCTCCGAGTCCGGCGGCTTCCGACTCCGGTACGGCCGGTCGCGGAACCACGGCTTCGCCACGGCGGGCGTCCACCCCGCGACGATGCACCTCGTGGACGACTTCCTCGCCACCGGGACGCAGATCAAGACCGAGCGCCCGGGGAAGGCGGCCGGCGTCGTCCCGGTCGACTCCATCGAGGGTCCGACGGTCAGACTCGCGAACGGCGACGTGCGCCGCATCGACGACCCCGAGGAGGCACTCGAAGTCAGAAACGGCGTCGAGAAGATCCTCGACCTGGGCGAGTATCTCGTCAACTACGGCGAGTTCGTGGAGAACAACCACCCACTCGCGCCGGCGTCGTACACCGTCGAGTGGTGGGTCCAGGAGTTCGAGTCCGCCGGCGGGGACGTGCAGGCGATGGAAGACTCCCCGCACGTCGATCTGGACGACCCGACGCCCGAGGAGGCCCTGGAGTGGGCGACCGAGTACGACTGTCCGCTCCACCCGAAGTTCACCTACCTCTGGCACGACGTGTCGGTCGAGGCGTTCGAGACGCTGGCCGACGCGGTCGCGAGCGGCGAGGTCGTCGCCGGCGACGGCGGAGCGGTCGAAGGAGCGATCCCGGACGACCTCCGGTCGGAGGAGGCCGATCCGATCTCCGGCGACCTCCGAATCGAGCGAACCGACGAGTTGCAGACGACGCTCGAATCACTCCTCGTCGAACACACCCAGACCGAGGAGGCGATTCGGATTCCCGAGTGGCGACTGCTCGCCGCGTCGCTCGGCGTGACGCCGGAACTGGAGCAGACCTGGGACGACCTCTCGGCATCTGCCCGCGAGCACGCGGTCGAAGACCCGGGCGACAACGCGGTCGCGGCGGTCAACGAGGTCGCGCCCTTCGAGGTCAGGGAACGCGCGCCGACCCGGATCGGCAACCGGATGGGCCGCCCCGAGAAGTCCGAGAGCCGCGACCTCTCGCCGGCGGTCCACACCCTCTTTCCCATCGGGGAGGCCGGCGGTACCCAGCGCAACGTCGCGGACGCGGCCCGCGCCCGCAACGAGGCCGGCCAGCGCGGCATCGTCGAGGTGCAGGTCGGCACCCGCCGGTGTCCCGACTGCGACGCGGAGACCTACCGGACGCTGTGTCCCGAGTGTGCGACCCACACCGAGGCGTACTACGAGTGCGAGGACTGTGAGATCGAAGCCGAACCGGACGAGTCCGGGCGCGTCGAGTGTCCGCGCTGTGACCGCGAGGTCTCCTCGGTCGACTGGCACGAGATCGACCTCGGGGCGGCCTTCCGCGATGCCCACGAGCGAGTCGGTGAACGCGAGGCCTCCTACGACATCCTCAAGGGCGTGAAGGGACTCACCTCGGCGGACAAGACGCCCGAACCCATCGAGAAGGGCATCCTCCGGGCGAAGCGCGGCGTCTCGTCGTTCAAGGACGGCACGGTCCGGTACGACATGACCGACCTGCCGGTGACGTCGGTGCGACCCTCGGAACTGGACGTGACCGCCGAACACTTCCGGGAACTCGGCTACGACACCGACATCGACGGCGAGCCACTGCGCTTCGACGACCAACTGGTCGAACTGAAGGTACAGGACATCGTTCTCTCGGACGGCGCGGCCGAGCACATGCTGAAGACGGCCGACTTCGTGGACGACCTGCTGACGCAGTTCTACGACCTGCCGGCGTTCTACGAGGTAGACGAGCGCGACGATCTGGTCGGTGAACTCGTCTTCGGAATGGCACCGCACACGTCGGCCGCCGTCGTCGGCCGAGTGGTCGGCTTTACGTCTGCTGCTGTCGGGTACGCGCATCCGTACTTCCACGCCGCGAAGCGACGCAACTGTGACGGCGACGAAGATTGCGTCATGCTCCTCATGGACGGCCTGCTGAACTTCTCGAAGCAGTACCTCCCGGACAAGCGTGGGGGTCGCATGGACGCGCCACTGGTGATGTCCTCGCGCATCGACCCCGCCGAGATCGACGACGAGGCGCACAACATGGACATCGTCAGGCAGTACCCCGAGGAGTTCTACGAGGCCACCTTAGAGATGGCCGACCCGAGCGACGTCGAGGAGTTGATCCAGATCGGCGAGGACACCCTCGGCACCGAGGACCAGTACCACGGCTTCGACCACACCCACGACACCTCGAACATCCACCTCGGGCCGTCGCTGTCGGCGTACAAGACCCTCGGGTCGATGATGGACAAGATGGACGCCCAACTCGCACTGTCCAGAAAGCTCCGCGCGGTCGACGAGACCGACGTGGCGGAGCGCGTCATCGAGTACCACTTCCTGCCGGACCTGATCGGGAACCTCCGGGCGTTCTCGCGGCAGGAGACGCGCTGTCTCGACTGCGGGGAGAAGTACCGCCGGATGCCACTGACCGGCGACTGCCGGGAGTGTGGCGGCCGGGTGAACCTCACGGTGCATCAGGGATCGGTGAACAAGTACATGGACACCGCCATCGAGGTGGCCGAGGAGTTCGGCTGTCGGGACTACACGAAACAGCGGTTAGAGGTGCTGGAGCGGTCGCTGGAGAGCGTCTTCGAGAACGACCACAACAAGCAGTCCGGTATCGCGGACTTCATGTGAACTCTAGAATTCAGACCCCTGAATTGCTGTTGGACAACCACTGAATCCTTCTTCGGTCAATTTGGGCAAAAGCGATATGTCAGTTAGTATGGTATGTGGGGATATGCGTCTAATGCCTCCTCTTAGTGCACTCAGTGATTTGGTCAATCTGTTCCCCGGCGACCCAGCCGTCATCTTTGTCGCCGGTGTCGCACTCGCTATTTTGATTCTACTCGCACGCCTCATGGGCTGAATTTTCAGACCCGTTGTGATAAGTGATAACTCTCGACTAGACGGGTCGCTCCGGCGTGAGACGACGCTCCCGTCCGCGCTTTTATTCTGTTTGCGGACCTTCACCACACCATGACGGTCAACTTCGACTTCGACGGGAAGGTAGCACTCGTCACCGGCGCGTCGGGCGCACTCGGCAGTGCCGTGGCCCACGCCTTCCGAGATGCAGGAGCGACGGTCGCCGCCGCCGACATCGTCGAACCGGACGACGAGGACGCCCTGCTCGACCCGGCGGGGGACGTCCACTTCTATCAGGGCGACTTCACCGACGAGGCCGACGTGGAGCGCGTGATCGACCAGATCGTCGCGGACCACGGTCGACTGGACTACGTGGCGAACATCGCCGGGACGTGGCGCGGGGGGACGCCAATCGACGAGACCGACGTGGACACCTTCGACTTCCTGTTCGACGTGAACCTGAAGACGATGTTCCTCACCTCGAAACACGCCGTCCCACACCTCCGGGAGACCGAAGGGGCCATCGTCTCTATCTCCGCGCGGTCCTCGCTGGAGGGCGGCGAGGGCGACGGCATCTACCGCGCCACGAAGGCGGGCGTCCGCCTCCTGACCGAGACCATCGCCGAGGAGAATCTCGGGACCGTCCGCGCGAACGCGGTCATGCCGAGCGTCATCGACACCCCGATGAACCGCGACATGATGTCCAGTTCCGACTTCTCGAATTGGGTGACACCAGAGCAGATCGCCTCCGTGATCATGTTCCTCTGCTCGGACGCCGCCGCGGTGACGAGCGGTGCGGCCGTCCCGGTGTACGGCGAAGCCTGAGCCACCGGTCGGACTGTTCTGCCGGCGACACTCCCCACACGAAGCGCAACACCGAAAGCCCCGCGCCGTCTCACCCCGACCGTGTACGAAGCCGTCGCGCCGTACCCGGAGGGCGAGTCCACCGCGAGTCGCTACGCGCTCACCGCGAGCGAGTACGGCTTCGACGGCGTCGTCTGCCGGCGGACGCGACCGACCGACGCCCCCGAGTCGGAACCGGCCACTGCCGACATCCGGAGCGAGTTCGGTGTCGACGTAGTCGACGCAGTGGAGATCGACGCCGACGACCCCCAATCCGCCAGCGGGAGCGTCGGCAACTACCGCCCGAAGACGACCCTGCTCTGTGTCCGTGGCGGCACCGACGCCGTGAACCGGTACGCCGTCGAGGCGGAGCGCGTCGACGTGTTGACTCGGCCGTTCGCCGACGGCGGCGACGTGAACCACGTGCTGGCGAAGGCTGCCGCGACCAACGGAGTCCGTATCGCGTTCGAGTTGGGCCCTGTGCTCCGTTCGGACGGCGGTCGGCGCGTCCAACACCTGAAGAAACTCCGGAAACTGCGCGAGTTGGTCCGGCAGTACGACACGCCGTTCGTCGTCACCGGATCGCCCCGGAGCCACCTCGAACTGCGCGCGCCGCGTGAACTCCGGGCAGTCGGCGAGACTATCGGGTTCGATCCCGAAGAGATCGAGTCGGGGCTCGCGGAGTGGGGACGACTCGCGGACCGCAATCGAGAGCGAGCGTCCGAGGAGTTCATTGCCCCCGGCGTGAAACGAGGCAAGCATGAAGAGGACACTTGAGGAACACGCCGACCGCTTCTCCGAGTGGGCCGACGACTACGACGAGAGTCAGGACAGTCCGGAGTACAAGGCCTGTGCGAACCTCGTCGTGGAGTACGCCGATCCCGCCTCGTCCGACACGGTTCTGGATCTCGGCACCGGCACGGGAGCCATCGCGCTGGCGCTCGCCGCCGACGCGAAGCGGGTGATCGGTCGGGACATCAGCGAGGGGATGCTGGCGAAGGCCCGCGAGAAGGCCGACGCCGGCGGCCACGACAACGTCGAGTTCGGCGAGGGGAGCTTCCGCGACCCGAACTACGACGGCCCGGTCGACGTCGTCGTCTCGAACTTCGCCATGCACCACCTCTCGGACGACGAGAAGCGGGAGGCGATCCAGGTGATCGCCGACCTCGGTCCCCGACGCTTCGTCCTCGGGGACGTGATGTTCTTCGGCACGCCCGATCCGGAGGAGCCGTTCTACAGCCCCGAAGTCGACGATCCCTCGACGGTCGGTCTGCTCGCCGACGCGCTGACCGACGCCGGGTTCGCCCTCACCGCGGTCGAGATGGTCCACGAACAGGTCGGCGTGCTGGTCGCCGAGAACACCGTCTCGGCCGAGTCGGTCGCCGAGAGGAGTGACGACGCGACAGAGACGACCGAGTGATGAAACACCTCCCGAAACACGTCCGGCCGCGCTGGCGCTACCTCGCGGTGGGCATCGAGACGTGGCCCGACGCCGACCTCTCGCGGGGCGCGTTCCAGCGGGCGCTGTGGTTCGCGGCCCAGAACCTCGTCGGCGACACGAAGAGCGCCGACGCCGACCTGACGGTCTTCGACTTCCACTTCGCAGGAGGTGCGGGCGAGACCATCGTCCGCGTCCGGCGCGGCGAGGTCGAGACGGCGCGGGCCGCACTCGCCTGTATCGGCACGGTCGCGGGCGCGCCGGTCGGCCTGCGCGTACGGGGTGTCTCGGGGACGGTACGTGCCTGTGAAGAAAGGTATTTAGGACGCCGGGCCGGAGTTTCTCGGGAGAGAACCGTCGTGTTCGACGCCCAGACCCGGACCGTCTCAGACAGAGGACGGGCCTCCGACGTTCACCTGCCGGGCGGGTTCGCGGGCGCGACGGACCTCGATTTCGAGTGATACTATGCAGGGACAAGCCCAACAGCAGGCCTACGACCGGGGAATCACCATCTTCTCGCCGGACGGCCGACTCTACCAGGTCGAGTACGCCCGCGAGGCGGTCAAGCGCGGGACGGCGAGCATCGGCATCCGGACGGCGGACGGCGTCGTCCTCGCGGCGGACAAGCGCTCCCGTTCGCCGCTCATGGAACCGACCAGCGTCGAGAAGATCCACAAGGCCGACGACCACATCGGCATCGCCAGCGCCGGCCACGTCGCCGACGCCCGGCAACTGATCGACTACGCCCGCCGGCAGACGCAGGTCAACCGCCTGCGCTACGGCGAGCAAATCGGCATCGAGACGCTGACGAAGGAGGTCACCGACTACATCCAGCAGTACACGCAGGTCGGCGGCGCGCGCCCGTTCGGTGTCGCGCTGTTGATCGGCGGGATGGAGAACGGCGAACCGCGCCTCTACGAGACGGACCCCTCGGGGACGCCCTACGAGTGGAAGGCCGTCGCCATCGGCGCAGAGCGGCGTGATCTGCAGGACTACCTCGAAGAGAACTACGTCGAGGGTGCAGACCTCGCGGGCGGCGTCAGTCTCGCACTGGAGACGCTCGCGTCGACCGACGACGAGGGCCTGGAACCGGACGGCGTCGGCGTCGGGACCGTGGACGCCGAGACCGGCGAGTTCCACCGCCTGTCGAACGAGGAGATCGAGAGCTACCTGACGGAACACGACCTGCTGGCGTCCGAGGAACCGACCGACGACTCCGAGGAGTGACACCCCACTCCCCGGTCGCCGTGTAGTATCGCGCGTCCCGACCCCGGTTTTCGGTTCTCAGTGTCCAGCGACAGCGATCCAGTGGTTCGGTGGCCACGGCGTCGCGACGCCACCGACGCGTCGGCCACGCCGGCGAACCGCCCGGTTTATGCCACCACGGCGACCGCACTCGGGTATGACCGACGAGCTACGGGCCGCACTGGAGGCGGCCGACGCAGTGCGGTTCGGCGAGTTCGAGTTGTCCCACGGCGGCACGAGCGACTACTACGTGGACAAGTACCTGTTCGAGACCGACCCCGAGTGTCTCCGCCTGATCGCCGAGGCGTTCGCCGAGCGTGTCGGCGACGCGAAACTCGCCGGCGTGGCACTCGGTGCGGTCCCGCTGGTGGCAGTCACGGCAGTCGAGACCGGGAGCCCCTACGTCATCGCCCGGAAGCAGGCGAAGGAGTACGGGACCGGCAACCGCATCGAGGGTCGGCTCACCGAGGGCGAGGAGGTCGTCGTCCTGGAGGACATCGCCACGACCGGCCAGAGCGCGCTGGACGCGGTGGAGGCCCTGCGCGAAGCCGGTGCGGTCGTGAACCGCGTGCTGGTGGTCGTGGATCGGGAGGAGGGTGCCTCGGAGTTACTGGCCGAGCACGGCGTCGAACTGGAGTCGCTACTGACGGCCTCGGAGCTGTTGGCCGAGAAAACGCGATAAACCGAGTTAGCTCGCGGAGCCGTAGGTCTCGTCGAGGTACTCGACGATGTCGTCGGACTCGGGCATCCCCTCGACGCCGTGCTCCTCGTCGATCAGCACCGGGACGCCGGTCTGGCCCGAGATCTCCTCGACCTCGGTGCGCTCGGAGTGAGAGCGCGGGACCGTCCGCGACTCGTACTCCAGTCCGAGGTCGGCCAGCTTGTTCTTCACCTTCGCACAGTAGGGACAGCCCTCTAACTCGTAGAGGATGAGGTTTGACATCGGACCTATGTACGTGATCCACGCTAAAGAACGCGGTGGGTTCGTGCGTTGAGTGGTCCGAACCGCGAGACTACGAGTCAGTTTTCGTGTGTCGTCGCGTGGACGTGTGGACCGCGAGAACGACTGCTGTCGATGGCGTCGGGGACTGCGACAGCAACCGCGACTGCGACAGCGACGACACCGCAGACCACAACAGCAACGCTACTCGTGCTAGCGCGAGGAACCGCCACAGCACCGCCACAACACCGCCACAACACCGCAATCGAACGAGCCACAGCCTCCCCAACCGACTGCGTGACTCACGGGAGCGCGCCCACGAGGGGCGCGCTCGGTTGCGTTACTCATCCCTCGCACGCGTCAAGTCGCGCGCGCCGACCGCACCGCGACAGCACTGCCGACCTTCCATCACAGCTCACGAAACACTTACCAGTCGCGTGGGCTGGCGCGACCTCGTGTCGCGCCGACGGTCGCAGGTAGGCCATCGCTGATCCGACTGGTCCACCGGGTGTTGCACGATGGGGCGCAAATTCCACCGGGTGGGACTGAAAGGGGCCGGCGTCTCGGTCCCGCCCCGACGACGTAAGCAGAGCGAGAGCGAAGCTCTCGCCAGCAGTCGGGCGACTCCCGTGTCGCCCGACAACACTGGACTGAATGAGCGCGCGGAGCGAAGCGACGCGCGCTCGTGAAGGAAGCGCGCAACGAGTCGCGGCGGGTCGAGACGCCGGGGGCTTTCACCAGTCGTTGTCGCCGACAGATTCCACTGAGTTTGCATCGCCAACCGACTTCACCGAGTGCTCACCGACTGATCCGACCGAGTTCTCACCAACCGACTCCACCCAACGATTCCAGCGAAAAACAGAGAGAACCGATTACCCTTCGACGCCGCCGAACGACAGCCCACCTTCGATGTACCGCTGTGCGAAGAGGTACACCACCATGATGGGCGAGGCGAACAGCAGCGCGAACGCCGAGAACCGCGCCCACGGCACCGAGTACTCCCCGACGAGCGAGAACAGCCCGACCGGCAGGGTGTAGTTCCCGCTGTTCAGCAGGGTCTGGGCGACGACGAACTCGGTCCACCCCGTCAGGAAGGTGAACACCGAGACCGTCGCCAGGCCGGCGGCCGACATCGGGAGGATCACCTCCACGACGACCCGCCACGGCGGCGCGCCGTCGACGACCGCGGCCTCCTCGTAGGAGACCGGGATGCCGTCCATGTAGGTCTTCAACAGCCACGTGTTGAACGGGACCGCGGTCGCGGCGTAGTAGGCCGAAAGCGCGAGGCGATTGTTGTTCAGGCCGACCTGCACGAACATGGCGTACAGCGCGATCAGCGCCGCGATGCCGAGGCCGCCGCCGATCTGCGTAAAGAGGACGTAGCCGAACAGCAACTTCCGGCGGGCGATGAACTCCCGCCGGGAGAAGGCGTACGCCCCCGGGACGATCAGACACATCGAGAGGATCCACGTCGGGATGGCGACGAACATCGAGTTGCCGAGGAACTTCTGGAAGTCCGAGTACGACTCGACGCCGTAGTCCGACACGTCCAGAATCTCGATCCGTGGCGTCTGCAGGAACAACTCCTGTGCGCCCATGTCGATGGTGACCGTGTACGACTGGACGATGAGGTCGCCGATGACCCACAGGAACGGCTGCAGCGAGAAGTCGTCCGGCCACAGGCGGATGCCCGACGAGGAGTAGATCGACCCGCCGCCGCCGGACAGCGCCGACATCAGGATCCAGTAGATCGGAAACAGCAGCGCCGCGACGAAGATCGTCGCGCCGACGGTCGCCAGAATCGTCCGGGCGACACGCTTCGGCGAGACGGTCCCCTCGCGGAGTCCCTCGACCGTGTACCTGATCTCGCGGGCGAGTTCGGCGGGCTTGCCGAGGATCGTGCGCGCGTCGTCCCCGATGGAGCGCGCGATGGAGGCGAGCAGACTCATTCGTCGCCCGCCACCCCCTCGGCGAGTCGGCCCTTCTTCACGTTGAGCCACATGAAGACGCCGATGAACACGACCGCGACCAGCATGATCGTCGCACCCAGTCCGTACTGGTTGAACTCGAACGCCTCACGGTAGCCGTAGACGATCACGAGTTCGTTCTTCCGGGCCGGGCCCCCGTCGTTGAAGACGTAGGGGATCAGGAACTGCTGGAACGACGCCGCCGCCGTCAGGATCGTCGCGAAGAGGACGGGGCGCTTGATCGACGGGAGCGTCACGTGCCGGAACCGCGCGAGGAAGCCCGCGCCGTCGACCTTCGCCGCGTCGTGGAGCGCCTCCGGGACGTCCTGGAGCGCCGAGACCGTGATGATGACGATGAACGGGTACGCCAGCCACATCTCGGTGATGTTGTACGAGACGAACGCGAGCCAGCGTTCCTGGAACCACGCGACAGACTCGACCCCGAAGGTACCGAGCAGTTGGTTCGCCAGGCCGAACTCCGCCGGCGAGAAGATGCCCCGCCAGACGGTGATCGTGAAGATGGCCGGCAGGCCCATCGGGACGATGATGAGCGAGCGCATGAACCGCTTGCCCCGCACCCAGTCGCTGGTGACGACCAGCGCGATGGTGATGCCGAGTGCGAGTTTCAACACGACGCTGGTGCCGACGAACAGCCACGTCGTCCAGATGGAGTTCCAGAACTGCGGATCGGACAGGACCTGCGTGTAGTTCGCGAGGCCGACCCACACCTCCTCTCCGGCGAACAGGTTCGACGGTCTGGCGTTGGTGAAAGAGAGGTACACCAGGTAGACCATCGGGTAGAACATGAACGCCGAGAAGAAGAACAGGCCGGGGAGGACCAACAGCAGCGACAGGTTCTCACTGTCGACTGGCGCGGCGTTTCGCAGGCGCTGTGCGACCGGGGTGGACGTGCTCATGACTGGTTCCACTTACTCCGGATCTCCTCCTCGGCGCTCGTCATCGCGGCTTCGAGCTCGGCGTCACCGTTGAGCGCGTTGGTGAAGGCGTTCTCCAGGGGCGTCCACACCTGGTTCATGCGCGGGTCGGCCGGGAGCATCCGGCCCTGCGAGACGGCCTGCGAGAAGCCCTGGACCTTCGACGGCAGGTCGCTGTCGTCGGCGATGGAGTCTAACACGGGGATGAACCCGTGTGTCTCCGCGAGGTCCAGGTGCAGGTCCTCGTTCGTGGTGTACCACTCCGCGAAGGAGCGGGCCGCCTCCGCGTTGGCCTCGTTCTCGTCCATCTGGCTGGTGAAGTACCACAGCGAGATGCCGGTGTACGGCTGGGGACTGCCGCCCTCGGGAGCCGGGAGAGCCGACACGCCGGCGTCGATGCCCTTGTCGGCGACCGTGCCGAGGTACCACGGGCCGTTGATCGCGAACGGGGCGTTCCCGTCCGCGAACGCCGCCGCCTGTGGCCCGTAAGCCGGGTCGTTCGGCGAGTACGGGAACAGGTCCTCGATGATCAGCCGGAAGCCGTCGAGCGTCTCGGACATCGAGAGGCCGAGCGGTTCCTCGGCGCTCGGATCGAAGTAGTAGCCGCCGAAGGCGTGTGCCCACGCGCTCATGAAGTAGGCGTCCAGCGGGTAGCCCAGCCCGTACATGTTGTTGTCCGGGTCGTGGTACTCGTCCATGATGGACTTCATCTCCGAGAGCGTCTCGGGCGGTTCGTCGACCATCTCCTTGTTGTACAGCAGGCCGACCGTCTCCGCCGAGAACGGGAGGCCGATGGTGTTGTCCTGGTACGTCGCGGCGGCCTGTGCCGTCTCGGTGAAGTTGTCGAGCGACACGTCGAGTTGGTCGCTCTGGTCCGAGAGGAAGCCGCGCTCGAAGTAGTCGCCCGCGAGGTCGTGTGCCCAGCCGAACGCCTGCGGTCCCTGTCCCGCCGGGACGGCCGACGTGAGCTTCTTCTGGAGGTCCGCGAGGTCCGACCCCTCCACGGCGTGGCGCGACTCCTCGTTGAACGCCGCGATGTTGTCCTTCAGGGTCTTCGCCTCCGCGTCGGAGCGCGCGTACCACAGCGTGGCCTCGCCTGCCGGTCCCGCAGGCGTGTCCGTCGCCGTCTCGTCGCCACCGGAGTCGGTGCTGTCCCCACCGTCACCGGATGTCTGCGTGCTGTCACTCTCCTGGACGCCGACACATCCCGCGAGTGCCGCGACCGTTGCCATTCCACCGAACTTCTTGAGTGCCGATCTGCGATCCATTGTCATGGATGAATATGTGGTGAATAATTAGTTCACAACTTAAATCTTCGGGTCTCCGCGAGCCGTGATCGGCCGAATCGCAAGACAGCGCCGACTTCGGTCTGTCACGGTCGTTCGTCGGCTCACGCGCCACGCGGGGCGTCCGGGTCGTCGGGTCGCTCGTCGGCACCCGCCGGCTCACTCGTCCGGCGAGTACACCACGTCCGATCGCGCCACGGCAGTCGGTGTCGTCGTCGCGCGCCTCAGCCAGTCGGGGGTCTCTCCCCCGCCGTCGCTCCCACCGCCGTCACCGTCCGCGCCGCTCTCGCCACCGTCGTCTGCCGCCGCGAGCGAGCCGGCCGCGACCGTCAGCGTCGTCCGCCCGCGCGACAGCGAGAGCCCGACGGAGAACGCTCCGTCCCGAATCGCCGGCTCCCACGTCTCGCCGCCGGCGCGGACGACGACGCGATCCGCGTCGGTCTCGCCCGCGACCTCGATCGCGTCCTCCCCGACGGTCGCGTCCGGGAACGACACCGACAGCGCGGGTCGAGACGGCGGCCCGCCCGCGTACCGGTCGGCGACGGCGCGGGGCGTCTCGACCGGGTCGCCGGCGTCGATCCCGTGTGCGAGTCTGACGAACTGCGCCATCGACCACGAGAGCGGCGTGGCCGAACCGGTTCCCTCCCCCCGTTCCCAGCCGTAGTCGGTCGGGTCGTCGCGGTCCCACACCTGCTCGGGGAGCATCCGGCCCGCGTTGCCGAAGTCCGCCAGCGACCGGAGGAGGCTCGCGGGTGCGAGGTCTCTCTCGCTCGTTTCTTCTTCGCTCGTCTCTTCTTCTCCCGTCTCTCCCTCCCTCGTCTCTTCTTCGCTCGTCTCTTCCTCCCTCGTCCCTTCTTCGCTCGTCTCGTCCTCGGATCCGCGTGCGAGTTCGTACTCGGCGCGCTCGCCGGAGAAGATCGGCCACAGTCGCCCGCGCGTCTCGGTGGCGACCGGGAAGGGTGCACCAGACTCGCCCTCGCCGTAACCGTCGCCGACGTACCGGTACCAGCCGGGCCCGTTCGGCGTCTCGACGCGGATGGTGTCGTCGACCACCTCGACCGAGGTTCGGATCAGGTCGTCGTCTGCGGGGTAGATACCGAGTCGGACGAGTTCGAGGAACCCCGCGTCGGCGATCTCCCGTTCGTCGAGCGTCGGGCCGCCGTTCGCCAGCGCGCGCGTCGAGTCGTCGTCCGGCACGCCGTCACCGACGATCCGGACGTAGTACGGCTCGTCGGCCAGCGAACCGGTCTCCGTGGCGGTCCACTCCGGAACCTGCTGTCGCCAGTGATCCGCCACACCGAGATACAGCAGGGCATCCGTCTCCGCGCCGACCGACAGTGCGAGTGCGCCGGCCGAGACGAGACCGGCGATCTCCGCGGCGATCGTCGACGGCGAGTAGCCGCCCTCCTCCTCCCAGCGTTCCTGCTCGGTCGAGGGGCCGTTTCTGACGAGGTAGTCGGCCGACTGCCGGACATGGGCGTAGTCGTAGGCGAGGTCGGCGAACGCGAGGTCGTGCCGGACCGCGAGTTGCCCGGCCATGACGAGGGGGAAGGCGACGTTGTCGAGTTGCTCGCCGCCCCAGCGCGTCCGACCGTCGAGGTAGGTGTTCTGCGGGAGGAAGCCGGTGTCGTCCTGCTGTGTGGTGAACAGGTACTCGGTCGCGTCGCGCGCCTCCTCGACGGTGCCCATCGCGTCCAGCGCGCTGAACGACTGGTAGAGGTCCCGCGACCAGACGAAGTTGTAGCCGTAGTCGCGCGGTTCGCG
Organism: Salinirubrum litoreum; assembly: GCF_020567425.1. Taxonomy (NCBI): domain Archaea; kingdom Methanobacteriati; phylum Methanobacteriota; class Halobacteria; order Halobacteriales; family Haloferacaceae; genus Salinirubrum; species Salinirubrum litoreum. Next base: position 1,634,311 of record NZ_JAJCVJ010000001.1, read on the forward strand.
GGCGAGGACGCCGTCGCCCCACGGGACCGAGGGGCTGGCGATGCCCGCGCCGGTGAACGTCTTGTCCTCGACTGCCTTCAGCGTCGCCGCCGCGGTCCGGTAGGTGGCGAGCAGGTCGGCGGCCGACTCGCTGGTCCCGCCACCTGTCTCGCGCACCGAGTCGGGCACGGAGACGCGTTCCTGAAACGCGTCCCACGACGCGACGTACCCTTGCTCGGCAGACTCGTACCCACGGGAGAGTGCGCCCTCCGCGACCGACCGGGCCGCCTCCGGGTCGCCGTCCGCGAAGCCGAGCGCGAGGGTCGTCGACGCCTCGCTCACGGCGGCACCGAGTTGGCCCGCGAGGACGAGGTTACCGGACGCCTCCGTCGTCGCCTCGGGGCGGATGCCGCCGCGGACGAGTAGTTTCGCGGCGTCCGCGTCGGCCGACTCGCAGGTCGCCCAGTCGAAGCCGGGGTCGGCGGCGAGTGCGGTCGAGACGGGGTAGGGGTCGCCCGCGGGCGACAGCACCGCGCCCCCGTCGGGGTCGGCCGACGCGGTCAGTGCCGGGGTGGCCGTGTCCGAACCCAGTACCGCACCCGCGTCGCCGACCGCACCCGAGACGGCCGGTCGACCGAGGACGTACAGGTCGTACTCGTCGCTCGCCTCGAACGTCACGTCGACGAGGACCGCGTCCGACTCCGGGTCGGCGACGTACTCGGCGGTCAGTTCCCAGTCGTGCGTGTCGGTGTCGTCGGTGTCGTCGTCGTCGTCGCTGTCGCGCGGCGTGAACTCGTGGCAGAACGTGAGCGTGCCGGGGTCGCCGGTCGGGACGACCCGGCGCTCGACCGGGTCGCTCGCGCCACCCCGTCTGTTCGACTCACCGGGCAGGGGGTCGTCACGGCGCGACTCGTTTTTCGTCCGGGCGCTGTACCCCTCGCCGTCGGCGACGAGAAAGGAGAGCGACCGGTAGTTCAGCAGGTCGATTCGCGGGTAGCGGAGTTGCGTCAGCGCCCCCTCGGTCAGCGTGAACCACACGTCCGAGGCGTCGTCGGCGTGGTGGTCGGCGACCGTGCCGACGCCGTACTGCTCGCCGGTCGTCCAGAACGGAGCCAGTTCGACCGGGTCGAGGTCTTCGGGCGCGGGCGTGGCGTCGTCGGTCGCCGACGACCCGTCTGTCGAGGGGGTCGCCGAATCGCCTGTCGTCCCGTCGTCGGACTCGCCGCCACAGCCTGCCAGCCCCGCGCTCGCGGCCGTCGCCAGCGCCGCGAGCAGGTCGCGTCGTCCTGTCATGGCACCTCGTGGGAACGAGTGGCACAAAAGAACTACGAAATACTACCTCAGGAATTCTGCAAATAGGGCAAGAACTATAATGTGGGATACCCCACCACGGTTCAATGGCAACCGTAACGCTCGATACACTCCGGAAGGAGTTCGACAACGGTCGGGTCGTCGCCGTCGAGGGGTTAGACCTCGACATCGAGGACGGGGAGTTCGTGACGGTCGTCGGCCCCTCCGGCTGTGGGAAGACGACGACACTCCGGATGATCGCCGGACTCGAACGTCCTACCTCGGGGACCATCCGCATCGGCGGGGAGGACGTGACCGACATCGGCGCGCGCCAGCGCGACGTGGCGATGGTGTTCCAGAACTACGCGCTGTACCCACACAAGACCGTCTTCCAGAACATGGAGTTCGGCCTCCGGATGTCCACCGACCTCGGGAAGGGTGAACGCCGCGAGAAGGTCGAGTGGGCCGCCGAGATGATGGGCATCGAGAACCTGCTTGAGGACAAGCCCGACGAACTCTCCGGCGGGCAGAAACAGCGCGTCGCGCTCGGGCGCGCCATCGTCCGGGAACCGGAGGTGTTCCTGTTCGACGAACCCCTGTCGAATCTGGACGCGAAACTCCGAACGACGATGCGGACCGAGATCCAGCGCCTCCAGAACGAACTGGACATCACCGCCGTCTACGTCACCCACGACCAGGAGGAGGCGATGACGATGTGTGACCGCCTCGTCATCCTGAAGGACGGCGAACTCCAGCAGGTCGGCGCGCCGAAGGACACCTACGACCACCCCGAAAACGAGTTCGTCGGCGGCTTCATCGGCTCTCCCTCGATGAACTTCCTCGACGTCGCGGCGGAGGACGACGGCACCCGCATCACGCTCACGGACGGCGAGGGCGTCTCGTACCAGCTTTCGCCGGAGTACTCGGCGGCACTCCGAGAGGCATCGACCAGCGACCAGTTCCGCCTCGGCATCCGACCCGAGGACGTGTACACGACCGACACCGGCGGGACGCAGACGACCGTGGACGTGATCGAACCGGTCGGCTCGGACAACTATCTCTATCTCGACCTGCGGCCCGACTTCATCGCGCGGGTCGACGCCGACGTGGAACCGTCGCCGGGCGACACGGTTCGGATCACCTTCGACGAGTCGAAGATCCGGCTGTTCGAGCGCGAGACGGGCGACGCCGTGGACGTCGCCGAGAGCCGAACCGTCGAGCAACTCGCGGACTGACTCGACTCGCCCGCCGTCCGTCTCCCTCGCTGCGGTCTCCCACCCGCCACAACGACCGGTTCCCGAACTCCTTTCGACCCCCCGCCCGACCCACGTGCCATGCAGACGGTCAGTGCCACCGACTACCACGACATCGTGAAACCGACACACCCGCGCGTCTCGCCGGACGGCGAGCGCGTGGCGTTCGTCCGGAAGACACCCGACGACGAGGAGTCGTACGAGGCGACCGTCTACGTCGTCTCGCTGGGCGGCGGCGACGCCCAGCAGTTCACCGTCAGCGAGGGCGTCGACACCACCCCGCGCTGGAGTCCCTCCGGCGACCGCCTCGCGTTCGTCTCGACGCGCGGGGCGGACGACGACCGACCCCAACTGTGGGTCCTGCCGACGACCGGCGGCGAGGCACGGCAGGTGACGGACGTACCCGGGGGCGTCTCCGGTATCGCGTGGTCGCCCGACGGGAGCCGAATCGTCTTCACCCAGCAGACGCGCCCCGAGGAACGGGAGCAGGGCATCGACTGCTCGGTCGACGCCGCGGAGGCGGAGGCGTACGAACGCGAGGACCCGGACCCCCGCGTGATCGACCGGCTGATCTACCGCGCCGGCAAGCAGTACTTCGACGGCGGCCGGAGTCACGTCTACCTCGCGCACCTCGACGTCGACGCCGAGGGGAGCGGTGGCGACGGCGACGCGGACACCGGCGCAGTGACTCGCGTGACGGCCGGCGACTACGACTTCCTGAACCCGGTGTGGGGCGACAGCGAGACGCTGTACTACGCCGTGAAACGCACCGGCGACCCGGACGACAACCCGGTGTTCGACGTGTTCTGCAACGACCTCGGTGGGACGCCGGGCGACAGCGACGACGGAGACGGAACCGGGGACGCCCAACTGACAGCGACCGGCGTCGCCGAGACGCTGTTCCAGACGACCGGCTGGATTCCCGACCTGGCGGCGACCAGCGACGGCCGGGTGGCCTACCGCCGAACGCCCGAGGAGGGGCTGTCGATGCGCCAGACCGACATCGAGGTGTACGACCGCGAGACCGGCGAGACGACCGTCCTGACAGACGAGTTGGACCGCGACGTGGAGGGGCCCGGCGGCGTGAACGACGACCTCGGGATGGCGTGGGACCCCGCCGAGGAACGCGTCTACTTCGCCACGCCCGACGAGGGGCACGTCGTCCTCCGGCGGGTGGCGGGTGACGGGAGTTCGGCCCCCGAAGCTGTCGTCCGCTCGGGCCACCTGACGGGCTTCTCGGTCGGGCGGGACGCGGTGGCGTACAGCACCAGCGAGTGGGACCACCCCGGCGACGTGTTCGTCTCGACGCCCGGCGGTGCGGAGACGAACCGCCTGACGCGGGTGAACGCCGACTACCTCGACGGACGGGCCGTGCGCGAACCGGAGGACCTCTGGTTCGAGTCCGACGGCGAGCAGATCCAGGGGTGGCTGTTGACACCGCCGGACTTCGACCCCGACGAGCAGTACCCGCTGGCGGTCGAGATCCACGGCGGGCCACACGCGATGTGGTCGACTGCGGGGACGATGTGGCACGAGTTCCAGACGCTCGCGGCGCGCGGCTACGTCGTCTTCTGGTCGAACCCGCGCGGGTCGACGGGCTACGGCGAGGATCACGCGACCGCCATCGAGGCCAACTGGGGCGAGATCACGGCGCGTGACGTGCTGGCCGGCGCAGACACGGTCTGTGAGCGCGACTACGTGGACGAGTCCCAGCAGTTCGTCACCGGCGGCTCCTTCGGGGGCTACATGGCCGGCTGGCTGGTCGGGCAGACCGACCGCTTCGCGGGCGCGGTCGCCCAGCGCGGCGTCTACGATCTGGCGTCCTTCTACGGGTCGACGGACGCGTTCAAACTGATCGAGGGCGACTACGGGACGACCCCGTGGGAGTCGCCCGACGAACTGTGGGCCGACTCGCCGGTCGCGCACGCCGACGACGTGGAGACGCCGACGCTCGTGATCCACGCCGACCTCGACTTCCGCGTCCCGGTGAACAACGGCGAGATGTTCTACCTGTTCATGAAGAAGAACGGCGTCGAGACGCGACTGGTCCGGTACCCCCGCGAGGGCCACGAACTCTCCCGGAGCGGGGAACCGGGCCACGTCGTGGACCGGATCGAACGTCTCGCGCGCTGGTTCGACGGCTACTCCGAGTACCACGACGCGCCGCGCGCGCTGGACCGGGGCGACGACGGGTTGTCGGCCGGAACCGACGAGACCGACGCCGACGAGTAGTCGGCAGACGTCTCACCCGTCGAATCGGGATCGGGTGTCTCTGGATCGCTGCTAGGTGATATCGGAGACCGGGACCGCGTTCCGGACTGTGACAGCTACTGCAACCGCACCACAGACCGCGACTGCACCAGCACCGCTACTCGATCCGGTACACACGGACTATTCGACCGCGACAGCGACAGCACCGCGAACCGCAACCGCGACAGCACGGCACAGCACCGCACCTCGGTCCTCCCCAGCCTCGGGGCGCGCCTGAACGCGCGCCCCTCCCTCGCGCGTTTCTCGCGCGAGGGAGTTCGGGCCGAATCGCACGCAACTCGGAGTTTATAAGCAATCTCGGTCATTTTTATACCCCTCACAGACGGCAGGTTAGTCACCCGCTATCGTCGAATTTGGAACCCGCACAGGACGCGATCTGGTGGCGACCGGAACCGAGCAGTGTCCGAACACCGTGAGGACCTGCTCGCAGTTCGGTCGCCAGCAGTCGGGGAGGAGTGGGGAGTACTGCGACTGCCGGGTTCCAGACCGGCAGACGGCTCACCGGGTGACGACCAGTAGCGACACGATGGGACGCACATCTCGGGTGGGACTGAAAGGGGCCGACCGCTCGACCCGGCCCCGACGCCGGTAGCCGGGCGGGACCGGAGGTCCCGCTGGAAACCGGCGCGTCGCGCCGGTGGCAGAGCGAGACCAGAGGTCTCGCCAGCAGTCGGGCGACTCCCGTGTCGCCCGACGACACGGGACTGAACGAGAGCGCGGAGCGAAGCGACGCGCTCTCGTGAAGGAAGCGCGTGGTTCGAGAGACACCAAGGACGTCTCTCGTCATCACGAGAGAGCTTCGCTCTCTCGAACGACACCAAGTCGCGGCCGGTCGAGCGGTCGGGGGCTTTCACCACCTCGTTGTCCGCGACCGATTCAGCAACGTACTCCGCGACCGATTCGACTGAGTTCACGTCCGAATCCGCTCCACCCGAGTCTGCGAGAGGAACGGTCTCACCCGAGAATCCACGCCGCGAGCGCGGGCGTCAGGTACGCCTCGATGCCGGCGGCGACGACGAACACGACCGCCAGACCGACCAGTACGTCGAAGCCACGACGGAGTTCGTCGGCCACCGCGTCGACCGAGACGCGTCCGCGAAGCCCGCGGTAGCCGACGCGACCGAGGTGGAGTCCCAGGCCACCCGAGACGGCCAGCGCCGGAATCTCGATCACGCCGTGGGGCGCGACCAGCGCGAGGAACGTCAGGCGGTCGAAGACACCCCCGAGCGCACCGATCAGTACGCCGTTGAACAGCAGACTGACGGCCGTCGGTACGCCGAAGCCGAGGCCCCCGAAACTGGCGGTCGCGGCGACGAGCCAGTTGTTCGCGGCGATGTTGCCGAACACCGCCGTCGCTTCCAGTGGCGTCTCGCCGAACACCGTGGCCACGTTCGCCGGGCCGCCGAGTCGCGTCCCGACGCCGGCGGTCAACTGCCACCCCGCGCCGATGCCGAGCGCGAACAGCAGGACGCCCGCGAGGTTCGCCAGTGGGTGCTCGACGAGGAAGCGACCCAGTTCGGTAAGTCCACGGCGGAACCCGCCGACGAACCGCGAGCCGACACCGGGTCGGGAGTGGGTTCCGGGGTCTGCGAACGCCTCGGCGTCGGGCAGTGGCTCGTCGGTGCCGGCGGACTCGGCGGTCTGTGACGTCGTGTCGGCCTCGACCGACTCGGCGTCGTCGGTCGGTGGTTCTGCGTCGGTCGCGTGCTCACCATCGTCGGTCGACGGGTCGGCGTCGTCGGTCGTCGGGCCCCAGACGAACCCGTCGTCTGTCTCGGGTCGACTCGGTTCGTGCTCCTCGGTGGCCTCGACACGAGTCTCGTCCGCCTCGGAGTCGTCCGACTCGCGGCCGTCGTCGGCTCGAACACCGGTCGCGCCGAGCGAGCGACCACCGACCGGCGGGAGCGACCGACCCGCGTACAGCGCGGTCTTGAACCCGTCGACCACCGGCGGGACGGCGAGGAGCGCGATCAGTGCGGCCAGTCGCGGGACGCCGAGCGCGCTCGACAACAGCGAGAGGACGCCAGCGCCGCCGTAGGCGACGACCGCGAGGACGACGTAGACGACGAAGCCGAACGGTTCCCGGACCGGGAAGGCCACGCTTGCTTTCACCGCGCCGGCGACGCCGACCTCGTCGACCGCGAGTGCCTGCCCTGCGAACGCGAGCAGGGCGAGCACGAACAGGACCGCGAGGAGCCAGACGAACGCAGTGACCAGTCCGAGCAGTGCGCCGACAGGCCCGAGAGACGCGCCGACGCCGCCGACCACCAGCGCGATACCGGTGACGACCGCCAGGAGCGCGAAGCGGACGAACCAGACGCCGAGGTAGCTCGCGGTCCGCGAGAGTCCCGACAGACCCGCGGAGACCGGGTCCTCGTCGTCCAGCGCGCCCGCGATGCCACAGAGCGTGACCGCAGTGCCGACCGCCTGGGCGACGACCGCCGCAAGCAGTGTCAGCAGGACGCCGAGCAGGAACAGCACGGTCGTCGTCGGCGTGACGAGGCCGGCGATGGCCTGCTCTAACGCGGGTGGGAGTTCCGGCGTCGCGCCGGGGGTGGTCGGGTCGCCGGCGAGGCCACCCTCGCCCAGCTGTGAGTCGAGTTCGCCGAGCTGTTCGACCACGGGTTCGATACGCCCCTGCGAGGCGAGGACGGCGACGGCGACGCCGAGCGCGACCAGCAGGGGGACGCGCGCGGCGAGGACCGCTCCCGCAGCGAGGAGGTACAGTGTCAGCGTGTCGCGGGTCCGACCGCCCAGCAGGGCGAAACCGGACCGGAGGGCGTCGGTCGGTGTCACGCCGGCACCGACGGCCGGGTGGGACGTAGTTCTGTCTCTCCCGGAGCACGAGCGACCGGGGAGTCGCCGGTCAGAAGTCGTCGAGTGCGGACTGGTCGGCCGCCGTCAGTACGTCGGCACAGGTCTGCCACGACCGACGCGCACAGTCCGGCAGGTCGCCGGTGTCGGCGACGTACTGCCGCAGGAACTCGCGGGTCGTCGGGTCGCTCGGGTAGCCACTGCCGATCGCACCGTACGCGCCGTACGCCGCCGCGAGGTCGGCGACCGCCCGGTCGCGGTCGACCTTCGCCACGATGCTCGCCGCGCCGACGACCACGTCCGACTCGTCGGCCCCGTGGCGCGATTCGACATCGATCGCGATCCCCGCCTCACCGACTGCTTCTCGGACCCGTCGGCCGAACCGTGCCTCGTCGACGTCGCCGGCGTCGACGACAACCCGGTCGCCGTCCGCCGCGACCGCCGCGACCGCCTCGGCCTGCCCCGCGACCGTCAGTCGGTTCATGTCGGTCGCCGGGTCGTCGATCCGGTCGGTCCCGATCCGGACGACGCCGACCGAGACCGCCGACCGCTCGTGAATCTCGCTCGCCAGCGCCTCCCGGCGCGACGGCGAGAGTCGCTTCGAGTCGTCGATACCGTCCGGCAGGTCGGCGGGGTCGGCCCGCACCGCCGCCGTCACCATCGGTCCAAGCACCGGTCCCTTCCCGGCTTCGTCCGCCCCGACGTACATGGCCGTGGCTGTCGCTCGCGGGCGGCAAGTCGTTTCGGATTCGGGCGACTCGCGGGGAACGTTCGAGGGGAAGCGAGGAGAGACCGAGCGTCGAACTCCGGGAGACTACCGGTCGGCGTCGTCGTCTGCGGTACTCGACTCCGCCGCGTCGACACCGAAGTCGAACTGGGAGTCGTCGTCGCTCGGGTCGCCGTGAGCGTCTGCGGTCGGGTCGTCGTAGACGTCTGCGGTGCGGGTGACGGTGCCGTCGCTGCCACCGGTGTCGTCGTGGTAGACGTACAGCGTCGTCCCCGAGAGCACACCGTACAGACCCCGCGAGTCGTCGTGGACGACACGCTCGTTCGAGTCGATGGCGAGGTCGACCAGGTCGGCCAACGTCGCCAACTCGACGCGACGTTCGCCGGTAGACGGCGCGAGGCGTCCCGCCGAAATCCACTCGTCGTACCGGACGTGCCGCAGTTCCTCGCGGAGCGTCTCGGAGTCCCGGTCGGGACCGACCGCCGGGCCGATGTCCTCGCGCGTGGTGACGACGAGCAGTCCCGCGCCGATCAGCGAGCAGAGTCCGAGCAGACCGAAGCCGCCGTACACCAGCGGGTTGGGCGGCACCGTCTCCTCGTGCATCTCGGTCGTCGACCGGGAGTGACCGTCGGCCATCGACTCCGTCATCCCGTAGCCACGGTCGGTGAACTCGACCCGACTACTCGCGTTGAGGTCGCCGGTGTACGCCGTCGACTCGTAACTGGTCTCGACGCGCAGGTGGACCTGCACGTCCCCGGCCCGACCGAACTCCTGCTGGTAGTTCGAGGCGCGTTCCCGGACCCGATCCGTGTCGAGCGTCGTGGTCGTCAGGGCGGTGCCGTTCGTCACGGTCACCTCTCGGTCGGCCAGCGTGACGGTGCGCTCCCAGACCGTCTCGCCGTCCGCCGTCGCCCGGTAGCGCAGGCTGATCCGGGTCTCGACCGTCACCTGTTCGTCGGCGGGGACGGTCGTGTTCGCGTGCAGATCGAGAGTCGGTGTCGCCGCAGAGACGTACACCGGCTTGTCCCAGAGTCGGGTGCCGGCCGGCCACAGCGTCGTGTTGCCGGTGACGACCGCGCTGGTGTTCAGCGCCGTGGCGAACTGCTGTTCGTTCTCGTCGACCGGTGACGCGGTCGTCTCGGGGGTCGCCACGACGACGCCAGCGATCGCCAGCGAACAAACCCCGACGACTGCCAGCAGGACGGCGAGTTGCTGTCCGCGCTCCGTGAACAGGAGCGACAGCTTCAGTCGTGCCGTCTCCAGCATCAGACACTCCTCCCTGTCGGCCGCGGCTCGGTCGTCGCTCCGTCGGGTCGGGAGCCCGCCGCTCGAGTCTCTCGATCGTCCGACCTGTCGGTCTCCGTCGCATCCGTCGCCCGGACCGTCGCGGTCATCTCGTCGACCGGCCGGGCCGTCGTGCTCGCCTCGTTCGCCGCCCGGACGGACACGCTCATCTCGCCCACCGCCCGAACGTCGTCCCGAGTCGAAGCGGCGACCGGGCGTCGAACAACAGGAGGTACGCGGCCGCGAACGGCGTCGTCAGTGCGCCGACACTCGCCAGTCGCGCGACGAGTGGGTGGACCGCGTGGAGGTCGGCGAGCACTCCCGCCGGGAGCGTCGTCGGGTACACCGAAGTCGTGAGCGTCACCCGGCGCGGCCCGGTCGTCTCGTGGCCTGGCAGCGACAGCGTCAGATCGAGTCCGGCGTCGGTCGCCGACTGCGCGACGATCTGTGCGCCGGTACTCTCGGCCAGTACCGTGGTGAAGGGGAGTTGGGTCGCGCTCGCCGTCACCTCGCGTGTGACCGTCTCGCCGACCGGGATCGTCCGGCCGCCCGGCGTGGCAGTCTCCGTGGCGACGTAGACGAGTTCGTTCGGACTCGCCGCGATCGTCAACGCGAGGACGCCCGCGAGGGTGAAGCCGACGAGCAGTGGCGGCACCACGTCGCCGACCGTCGTCACCGGTCGAGTCGGGTCGCGAGCGGTCTCCTCGCGGACGAGCAAGTCGAGACTCAGAAGCGCGATGATGCCGCCCAGCAGTTCGAGTCGGAAGCGGTCGACGAACTCGAACAGCGGGCCGACCCCGGGGACGGTGACGGGACTCCCGCCGAGGGTCACGACCCGACCGACGATCCGGTCGTCGGTGACCGGCGGCGCGCCGGCCGTCTGATCCGTCGAGGGGTTCGCGTCGCCCTGCGTCAGGTAGCCCGCGTCCGTCTCGCCGACGACGCGGTGGGTGACGTACGCGCCGTCCGTCGCGCGGTAGGTGACGACGTCGCCGGTCTCCACCGCCGCGTCGAGAAGGAGGTAGCCGTCGCCAGCGTGGATCGTCGGCTCCATGCTGTCAGAGGTGACGTAAGAGACGTTGAGAGGCGTCGGCGGCGGTGCTACCACGACCGCGATCGTGAGTACCGCCAACAGTGCGACGACCCGCTTCATGTGGTGATTACGAACTGGTGATCGTCAGCGTCCCGCTGAGGTCGTCGCCGGTCGCCGACCCCGTGGTGTCGACGACGAGGACGACTTCGAACGTGTCACCGCTCGGCATCGTGAACGTCCCGTCGCTGTTCTCGCTGATCGACGCCTCGCGGTCGCCGGTCTCGTCGAAGACGGCGAACTCGACGTTCGGCGCGGTGTCACTGTCGCTGTTGAGACTCCCGTAGCTGAGTGTGAACGAGTGGGACGACTCATCGTTGTTGGTGATCGTGAACGCGTTCGTCGTGGGTGAGGTCGCGTTCTCACCGATCTCCAGCGTCGAGTTGACGTTCGTCCCGCTCGCCCCGCCGTTCGTCACGTCGATGGCGAGCTGGCCGTTGTCGAGCGTCACGAAGTCCGAACTGCCGGCCGACAACTGGACGATACCGGTGTCGTCGGCCACCACGTCGATGTTCGCGTTCCGCTGGAGCGTGATACTCGTGAACGCAGTCGCACTGACCGCCGAAGTAGCCAACAGCAGACAGACTGCCAGCGCCGCGATCTTCGTTGTTCGTGTCATGGATTGTGTATGTGACTCCTATCAACACAGTTACCTCCCATTCATATAACCACCGGTGCCCAGTTTCTGTCTCTGATAATACCGTTTTTACGTTGCAGAGCCGCCTGTACGAAGTAGTACGACCGAGTTGTCGTCGGAGACAGCGTTACTGTCTTTCGATTATGTGAATGAGTGTGAGAGTCTATTGTTGTCCACTCGCCGTTGTTTCTACTGTCTAATTTCCGATACAATCGGAGAAATAAACGCATCGAGTCGAGTTCGAATCGGAGAGGCGTACGGCGAACTCTCTGTGAGATGAGAGGATCGAGAGCGTGGCGGGTGGGTTGCGTCTCTCGCGTCGTTCCCCGGCCGCTCCGGCGGCGAGCAGTCGACTCCCGCGCTCGTTCCCCGGATCGGTGCATCTATCGGTCGCCACGCCCTACCGAGGGTACAGATGTCACTCGAATCGTCGCGGTTCCCGCCGCTCGCAGACCAGGCCGAGAGTCTCGGTCGAGCGGTCCTCGTGGTCTTTCTCGCGTTCGCGGGTGCGCTGGTCGTCACCGGTCTCGTCGGGCAGGCGTTGATCGAGACCGGCCTCCTCGTCCGGGAGGAACTCTCCGGACGTGTCGGTCTCAGCGTCCTCCAGTTCGTCGGCTTCGGCATCGGCGTCGCCGCCTACCTCGGCTTCGCCGACGACTGGCGACTGATCCGTGCCCACCTGCCGGGGCTCCGTGACCTCGGCGCGATCGGGGCCGGTATCTTCGTCATCCTGCTGTCTGCGGCCGGTGTCGGCCAACTGCTGGCCGCCCTCGGCGTCGACGTCGCGCAGAATCAGGTCATCGCGGTGGGGCAGTCGAACCCGGAGTACTTTCTCTACATGATCCCGGTCTCGCTGCTGTTCGTCGGTCCCTTCGAGGAACTCGTCTTCCGGGGCGGTGTGCAGGGTCTGCTCCGGCGGACCTACGGGCCTTGGATCGCGGTCGCACTGGCGACGACGCTGTTCGGCGCGATGCACACGGTCGCGCTGATCGGCGGCAGTGGGAGCGTCCTGGCGTACGTCGCGGTCGCGGCGGTGCTGGGACTCGTGTTGGGCGTCGCCTACGAACTGACGGAGAATCTGGTCGTACCGGCCGTGATCCACGGGGCCTACAACTCGGTACTGTTCGCGGTGCAGTACGCCGTGGCGACCGGCGCGGTGCCGGCCTGATCGGCGCGGTTCCGACCCGACCGGCGGCGTGACTCTCGGAGCGCGGCGTCGGCGAAGACGGCGAGTCCGACCGAGTCGTCGACTCAGGCCGGGTTCTTCCGGCTCAGGTCGCTCCCGCAGATCGGACAGCGGTCGCGGTTCTCGTCGAACTCCCGGCCACACCCGGCACACTGGAAGGTCCAGTTGCGCTGTTCGGTGATCCCCTCCTGTGCGATCACGTCGACCGTGACGCCGAGTTTGTCGGCGACGTTCTGCATCGCGTAGTCGTCTGTGACGAGGACACCGTCGAGTTCGAAGGCGGCCGCGAGCAGGCGGATGTCGGTGTCGGACAGTTCCGCGCGGTCGCCGGTCTCGCCGGCCGCACGGCGGACCTTCTCCACGGTCCCCTCGGCGGGGATGTGGATGTGCATCCCCGACCCCTCCATCGCGTCGAAGCGGAAGGCACTCTCGTCTTCGAGTTCCTCGCGGACGAGCGGGATCGAAGCCGTGTCTCTGTCGGTGTGATACTCGTTGATGAACGCGGACGAATCGAGAACGTGCATCTACCGCTGGACGACGATGTAGTCTTTCACTGCCTGCACCCGGGAGACGGGGACACGGAGTCGACCGGCCGAATCTTGCTCGAAGGAGAGGTCACGGGTCGAGATCTCCTCGTGTGGATCGACGAGGAGGTCCGAGAGCGACCCCGACTTCAGGTCCATCGTGATGTTGTACAACATTCCCAGTTCGGCGCCGTCGGTACCCATGACGGCCTTCCCCGAGAGGTTCTCGGCGAGTACGTCTGCCATAACGGCTTCTATCGGACGCGATACCATAAAAACCACGGGCCGCGTCCGACGCTCGGCGGACGACTCGCGGCGGCCGAGTCCGCGTCACGCTGTCGGCCCCGAGTTGAAACACTTAACTTGAGCGCCGCACTTCCGTCGAACAAGAGACCTTCTCCGGGGTGATCTCCATGTCTGATTCCGACACACAGAACGCGACCGACGCGCTCCGAACCCCCATCGTCGCCGTGTTAGGCCACGTCGACCACGGGAAGACGAGCCTACTCGACAAGATTCGTGGGTCCGCCGTCTCCGAGGGGGAGGCCGGCGCGATCACACAGCACATCGGGGCGACCGCCGTCCCGTTAGAGACCGTCTCCACGATGGCCGGGAGCCTCGTCGATCCCGACGACTTCGACCTGCCGGGCCTGCTCTTCATCGACACGCCTGGTCACCACTCCTTCACGACGCTCCGCTCGCGTGGCGGGGCCTTGGCGGACATCGCCATCCTCGTCGTGGACGTGAACGACGGCTTCCAGCCACAGACCGAGGAGGCCATCGACATCCTCAAGCGGACCGGGACGCCGTTCGTCGTCGCCGCGAACAAGATCGACACGACGCCCGGGTGGAACCCGCAGGACGGCGCGCCGATCCAGCAGACCTACGAGGCACAGAGCCAGCGCGCCCGGTCGATGTTAGACGAGCGCCTCTACGAGATCATCGGCCAACTGTCCGACTCGGGCTTCTCTGCGGACCTCTACTGGCGCGTCCAGAACTTCCAGAAGAACGTCGGCGTCGTCCCCCTCTCGGCGCTGACGAGCGAGGGCATCCCGGACCTGCTGGCCGTGCTGATGGGCCTGTCCCAGCGGTACATGAAAGACGAGATGGCCATCGACGTGTCGGGGCCGGGCGCGGGGACGGTCCTCGAAGTCAAAGACGAGAAGGGGTTCGGCGCGACACTGGACGTGGTGCTGTACGACGGCGTCATCCGCGCGGGCGATCAGATCGTCGTCGGCGGGACGAACGAACCGATCGTCACCGAGGTCCGGGCGCTGCTCCAGCCGCGACCGAACGCCGAGATCCGAACCGAAAAACGGTTCGACAAGGTGGAGCAGGTCGGCGCGGCCGCCGGGGTGAAGATCGCCGCCCCCGACCTGGACGACGCGATGGCCGGCGCGCCGGTGCGCGTGGTCCGGGACCGCCCCCTCGACGACGTGGTCGAGGAGGTCCGGAAGGAACTCGCGCAGATCTCCGTGGAGACCGAGGAAGACGGCGTCGTCGTCAAGGCCGACACCCTCGGGAGTCTGGAGGCGATGGCGAACGCCCTGAAAGAGGCGGAGATCCCGATCCTGCGGGCGGAGGTCGGCGACATCGCGCCGCGAGACGTGGCGGTCGCCAGTACGGCCGGCGAGGACGTCCACCAGGTGATCCTCGGCTTCAACGTCGAGGTCCTGCCGGACGCCCGCCGGGAACTGGAGGAGTCGGACGTGAAACTGTTCTCGAACGACGTGATCTACCAACTCGTCCAGGACTACGACGAGTACGTCGAGGAGATCCAGCGCGCCCAGCAGGAGACGGTGCTGGACAAGATCGTCCGACCCGCCCGCTTCCAGATTCTGGCGGACCACACCTTCCGGCAGTCGAACCCGGCGGTCGTCGGCGTCGAGATCATGTCCGGGACGGTGAAGAACAACCAGCGCGTGGTCAAGTGGGAGGGCGACTCCCCGACGCGGGTCGGCGAACTCTCCGGCATCCAAGAGCAGGGCGAGGACGTCTCGGAGGCCCGCGCCGGCAAGCGCGTCTCTATCGCTATCGACGGGCCCACGGTGGGCCGACAGATCGAGGAGGGCGACGAACTGTGGATCGAACTCCCCGAGAAGCACGCGAAGATTCTGGAACAGGAGTTGTCGACGGAGATTCCGGCCGACGAGTTGGAGGCGTTGCAGGCGTATCTGGACAAACACCGGCGGCGTGACCCCTTCTGGGGGAAGTAGAAGCTCAATTATACCAGATTTCTATAAACGCATTTTGAGTGGCTACTGGTGTTCCACGATCCCAGATCAACATCAAGGTCGACTCAGAAACCTAACTGGTTAATTTGGAGTCGTCGTTTTCTTCTCGTGGGTCAGAGTGACGGATTGCTGACTCATCGTCCTCGAATACTTTGAGGCCGTGTCCGCTCGGTGTGAAGAATTTGACTGGGATTGTGTCTACTACTTCAGCACCGTCCAGACGAGTCAGTAACATCTCGATGGTGACTGTATATCCTCGGACTGTGTCGATGGCGATTGGACTGTGTTTGTAGTCGTGCCGTACATCGTGGATGTTGAATTGTTTCTTGTCCGCTTCTTCATCGTATGAAACGAGTTCCACAGAGACAGCTGTATTAGGTGAATTGTTGAGTACGAGGAGATAGTGAGTTCCCTTCCTGAACTTCTCTAGGCGGTCTTTCGAGAGTTTGCTCTGCAGTTGTTTGTGTATCTCGTATGGGAGCGGTTTCGAGCGGAGATTGTAGAGTGTACGTCGTACTCGTTCGATGGTGTCTTTTATTCTCGTCGCGCTCGTGTTGAGAAGTCGCTGTGGAAGCGATTGACGCTCTATCTCTAGTAGTTCTTTCAGTCGGTCAGCTTCTTCTTCGATATACAACGCACGCATCGTGTAGTAGTTAGAGAACGGTGCTGAAGCGATGAAGTCTTGACAGTCTCGCCAATCAGAGATGATCTCACTCATAGCGTCTTCCATCTCTTCCGTGGCGTACTGGTGGTTTCTGTACCTCTCTAACTCTTCAACACGTTCTTCCATCTTCTCAACGGTCCTCTTTCGGTCATCAGAATCAGGGTGATTACCTGTGTACTCCCAAGCGTTCTGAACGCCGTTTGCAGTCCACCCCACTTTGTTCAGCCAATCTTTCTTATCCTGTGAGGGAAACAACTCTTCTTGTAGTGCAACTCTCGACACGAGGAATATGAAAACAACGATGCCTACGATTCGCATCAGACCGAGTACTGAGTTGTCGAAGATCTGTTCAGCAAATCCTGCTAAGAGTGGTGGGTAAAACTCGGCGGCAGTTGGGATACCGATGAGAAGAACCGTTGCGAGGGCAGAGAGCTTTGTCCACTTGTCCGCCATCGTTAGTGGAAGCAGTTTGTACTGACTTGTTCGTCGTCTACAACCTCAGCGTACTCTTCCCAAATTCGGCGTGGCGTTACATCTTCATCTTCACCGATTCGGTTGAGAAGAGTTTGGAGCGAGTACTCCTTTTCGTTACTCTCGACTATCCGCCCGATATGGCGTTCAAACAAATTCTCCGCTTCATCGTGTTGTCCTGAGTTACGAGTTGCTACATGTCCACATCCGCTACTGGGACACTTCCAAATATACCGAGTTGTGTTTGAACTACCATATCTCGGATTCCCTTGCTGCCTCCCTCTGGACGGTGTATATTTCTCGTCTTTCATGGGAGTCTGGCAATTTGGACAAATTTGCTTATATTCTACATCGGTATCTACGAGATCTCCACGAGAGAGTTTAGCTTTCGCTTTCCAAGCGATATCGTCTTTCTCGATACATCCTTCGATGACATCCACTCGTTCAGCGTCTGTGGTTTCAAATTCTCCTCGGAGATACCAGCCGATGAGAAAACCGAATAAAAGAATTCCGAATTGAGGCATCCAGGTGAATATGAAGTCAAGCGGTAGCCATCCTAATACACTCTCGAAGAATGACGGATAGAGTGTAGTCGCCGCAGTCGGAATTCCGATAAGGAATACAGTCACAAGAAGAGATAGTAGAGAGATTGCTGTGCTTCGGTTCATCATCTGATAGATATCCACCGAGTATTATGTAACTACTGGACGCACTGACCGCCACGCCTCTAACCCTACCGTGCGTACATCCTATTGATCAGTCTCCAATATTATATTAAGAAGTCAGAATTCATGTTCAAACAGCCACGCAACAACGGACCCGATGAGTTCGCTGATGTAATCGTAGAAGTCGGAATGTAGGACGACCAGACCGACTACGACTTTGTGGATGTGAAACAAAAAACGGCGGAGATAGTTACGGCAATGTTCAGAACAAAAAACCAACTGGAGTAAGAGAAGCCCGTAGTTGTTGACTAATCGCAGGCTCATCTCAATCGTCTACCCCGGAAAGAGTAGAGTGGAGATTTCGCTTTTCGAGTTGTTGGTACTAGCCGACAAGTGCGCCTCGGCGAATTTGCTCGTGTTCGTCGGAAGCAAACTCGGCGACTTCCTCGAAGGAAGCGTCGTGGCTTTCGACTTCTACGACGAGAGTCGGAAAAGTGTGATTTCAATATTATTTGCAGATGCTACGAGATGCCGGCAACGAACCAACCATCACATTCTATAAACCAACAAAGTGGTTCCTCGTCACACACTTCGACTCCGGAGTAACGTTTTAGTTCGATGCATCCGTACAAACGAATGAGGTGTTACGAGGATGAGTGTCAAAACCACCCCGAGCGACAGCGTTCTCGAACTGCCGGACGTATCGCGGTACGATCTGTTCCTCTGTCTCCTGCCCCTGCCACTGCTCTCGGGAGCGACCGCCAGCCTTCTCGCCGCGATTCCCTCGACAGTCGGCATCGCACTCGGGTCGCTCCCCTCGTTGCTCCTGCTACTGTACGGCCTGTTCGTCGATGCACCTGCCTGACGAGACGAGAAGGAGAACCGACCGCCTATCGACCGGTCGGCGTGATCTTGCCATCCATCGCGGTCATGACCTGCAGTGCCGCACTCGCGGCGAGACCGCGAGCGACCTCGTCGCGGTCGGACTGGTCGAGACCGGTCTCCAGGTCGTCGGCGTCCGGCGTGAAGCCGGCACTGACCGGGTTGCCGACCGGTGGCTGGACGGCGACGGTGGCCTGCGGGCCGTTGACGCCGGTCGAGAGTTCCGACCCGACGGTGTAGCCTTCCGGGAGATACGTGCGCGTCTGTGAGACGATTCCCGCGACGGCGGTGCGGAGCGACTCCTTCTGTGCAGCGGAGAGTTCGGCCGCCTCGGGCCGGCCCGCGTCCACGACGCCGGGGGCACCCGCGTAGGGGTTGTTTCCGTTCATGACGGGAGTTCGAGTGTGATAGGGTGTCCCGTACTAAAAAGCCGTCGGCACGGGCAACCGTCCACGCCGGGACACTGTCGCGGCGAGGGCGTCCCACCGCCGGCGCGAGGGCTCAGATCGGGGCGCTCTCGCCGTATATCGCCAGTGCGACGACCGTGGTCCACTCGTCGGCACCGGGCCCGAGTTCACCCGGTGCGACCGACGCGACCGCCATCGACTGATCGGTGAACTCCCAGTCCCGCAGGTCCTTCCCCGCCGACAACCCGCGTTCGACCTCGGCGCGGAGCGTCTCGGGCGCGTCGGGGCCACCGGCCTCGTAGAACAGCCCCGGTCCCGGGCCGGTCGCCCACCCGAGGACCGCGCTGGCCGGGTCGCCGGTGGGCACCGTCGCCCGTGCTTCGACGACCGTCAGTCGGTTCCCCGCCGGGCCGAGGTCCGGCGCGGTCCCGACCCGTTCGACGGTCGCGTCGGCGGGGACCACCGACGAGACGGTCACGAGGTTGTAGTTGTGGACGTTCGCCTCGGCGAGGGCGGCGTCGTACGAAGCGATCTCGGTCGGTCCGGTCCCGACACCCGTCACGACCCGGATTCTGCTCATCGTCGGAGGGTGGCGGGGGAGACCGTAGTGGGTTTCGGTCCGGCGGCGACGAGTCTGAGACGTCGCCGGCGACTGAGAGTGAAGAAAGTCGGAGTCCGGGCGCGTCTCAGTAGTGGTAGACGGTCTGCGGGTCGGCGTCGGTCTGTTCGATCTTCGCCATCGCGTCGGTGAAGTCGGTCATCGCCACCTCGTCGCGCCCGTCGCGGATGGCGAACATCCCCGCCTCGGTCGTGAGGCTGGCGAGGTCCGCGCCGCTCATCCCCTCGGTCTCCTCGGCGAGGTCTGCGAAGTCGAGCGTCTCCGCGAGGTTCATCTCGCTGGTGTGGATCCGGAGGATGCGCTCGCGGCCCTCGGCGTTCGGCTTCGGCACCTCGATGAGGCGGTCGAAGCGACCGGGGCGGAGGATGGCCCCGTCGAGCATGTCGAAGCGGTTCGTCGCGGCCATGATGCGGATGTCGCCGCGGTCGTCGAAGCCGTCCATCTCCGAGAGCAGTTGCATCATCGTCCGCTGGACCTCGGCGTCGCCGGAGGTCTTCGAGTCGGTCCGCTTCGCGGCCACGGCGTCGATCTCGTCGATGAAGATGACGGCCGGTTCGCGCTCTGCGGCGAGGTCGAACAGGTCACGGACGAGTCGAGAGCCCTCGCCGATGAACTTGCGCACGAGTTCGGAGCCGGCCATCTTGATGAAGGTCGCGTCGGTCTGGTTGGCGACGGCCTTCGCCAGCATCGTCTTCCCGGTGCCCGGCGGCCCGTGGAGCAGGACGCCGGACGGCGGTTCGACGCCCACGGTGTCGAACTTCTCGGGGTTGAGCAGTGGGTCCTCGACTGCCTCGCGGACCTCGCGGATCTGCTCGTCGATGCCGCCGATGTCGTCGTAGGTGACTTCGGGCGACTCGTCGACCTCCATCGCCTGTGCGCGGGCGTCGGTCTCGTCGTCCAGCAACTGCTGGACCGCGAAGGAGTCGTTGACCGCGACGCGGTCGCCCGCGTCGAGTTCGTTCTCCAGTCGCGGGTTGACCTCGGTGAGCACCTCCTGGTTGTTGCCGTGCTGTTTGATGACGACGCCGTCTTCGGTGAGTTCCTCGACGGTGGCGATGTACAGCGAGGACGTCTTGAGCATCTCGTTGCGCCGCTGGAGTTGGTCGACCTCCTCGCGGAGTTCCTGGCGGCGCTCGTTCGCGTCGTCGAGTCGGTCGTCCAACTCGTCGTGTACCTGTACGATGCGTTCGTAGTGCTGTTTGATCGCTGCCAACCGCTCTGCGTCGGACATCTCCGGGTCGAGATCCAAGCGAGGACGGTCCGGAAGCGACGGACTCCGTGACATCAGATGTCCCTCGGTAAGTGGTGGGCGTAAATGTGCCTTTGGGTCGCGGGGACCCACAGGGACACCGCCCGGAGAAGTGACGTCGTTCCGTCGAGCCGAACCCCGAGTCGTCGGGGCGGACCCGGCGCTCAGTTCGGGTCGAGGTCCATCAGGTCGGCCATCTCGTCGAGGTAGTCGCCGTAGGTCGCCAGCGCGTCCTCGATCGGTTCGGGCGAAGTCATGTCCACGCCGGCCGTCTCTAACGTCTCCAGCGGGTACTTCCCGCCGCCGGTCTGGAGTGCCTCGCGGTAGTCGGCGGCCGCCGGTTCACCCTCGTCGAGGATACGCTGGACGATGGACACCGCCGCGCTGATGCCCGTGCTGTACTGGTAGACGTAGTAGTTGTAGTAGAAGTGCGGGATGCGCATCCACTCCTTGGCGATCAGGTCGTCGGTCTCGGCGGGTTCGTAGTAGTCGGCCTTCAGGCCGCCGTAGATCTCGTCGAACGTCGCGGGCGTGAGTGGCTCGCCGTCCTCGGCGCGCTGGTGGATCTGGAGTTCGAAGTCCGCGAACATCGTCTGGCGGTACAGCGTCGACCGGACGCGTTCGAGGTACTCGTCCAGCACGTGCGCGCGGAACTCGGGGTCCTCGACCGTCTCCAGCAGGTGGTGGGTCAGCAGGGTCTCGTTGACCGTGCTGGCGACCTCCGCGACGAAGATGTCGTACTGGTAGTCGATCCACGGCTGTTCCTCGCTGGCCAGCAGCGAGTGCATCGAGTGGCCGAGTTCGTGTGCCAGCGTGAACATCGAGGCGATGTCGTCCTGGTAGTTCATCATGATGAACGGCTGGGTGTCGTAGGTGCCGCCGGAGTACGCCCCGGCGCGCTTGCCGCGATTCTCGTAGACGTCCACCCAGCGGTCCTCCAGGCCCTCGGCGAGTCGCGACTGGTACTCCTCGCCAAGCGGTGCGACCGCCTCGACGATGTGGTCCTTCGCCTCCTCGTAGGACACCTCTGGCCCCTCGTCGCCCGTCAACGACATGTAGAGGTCCCACATCCGGAGTTCGTCGACGTCGAGGGCCTCCCGTTTCAGTTCGGCGTGGCGGTGGAGGCGGTCGAGGTTGTCACGGACCGTCTCCAGCAGGGTGTCGTACACCTCGACCGGGACGTTGGGGCCGTCGAGTGCCGACTCGCGGGCGGTGTCGTAGTTCCGGGCGCGAGCGAGTTTCACGTCGGACTTGATGCTGTTCTTCAGCGTCGTCCCGACCGTGTTGTGGACCGCGTCCCACTCGCCGTGGAACTGCTCGTACACCTCCTTCCGGAACTCGCGGTTCGGGTGCTTCTGGAGTTTCGTGAAGTTGCCCTGGCTGATCTCGACCGCCTCGCCGTCGGGCTTCTCGACGGTCGGGAACGTCAGGTCGGCGTTCGACAGCATGTTGTAGATGTCGCCGGGCGACCCCGTGACCTCGCTCAGGTCGGCGAGCAGTTCCTCGACCTCCGCAGAGCGGGTGTGCGGCTTCATCCGGAGCGTGTCGTCGAAGAAGTGCTCGTACTCCGCGAGCGCCGGTTCCGCCTCGACGAACGCTTCCACGTCGGACTCGTCGAGTTCCTGCAGTTCCGGTTCGACGAAGCTCCCGGCGCTGGACAGTTCCGAGGAGAGCGTCTGTGCGCGACCCGACATCGCCTGGTACTCCTGGTCGCGGGTGTCCTCGTGGCTCCGCATCCGGGCGTACGAGACCACCTGCGATGCTTCACGCGAGACCTCCTCGTAGAGTTCGAGCAGTTCGAGCAGTGTCTCCGCGCTCTCCGTCGTGCGTCCCTCGTAGGCCGCCAGTTCTTCGACGCGTTCGCTGACGCGCTCGAAGGCCGCCTCCCAGTCTTCGTCTGTCGCGTAGATAGAGTCGAGACTCCACTTGTACTGCTGGTCGATCTCTCCGCGTTCGGGAACCGTACTCATGCTAAGAGGGTAGTGTGTCGGCGTGGTAAGAGTTACTTCTTCGGCGGGGGCGTCCGGGTCCGAGACAGCGTCGCTGTCCCTGACATCCGGTGAGTTCGGCCGGGACCGTCGGCGACGCATCTTTGCCGGGTGCCCGCGAAGCCGGTGCATGGACGAGGACACGGATCACGGAGGAGCAACGACAGACGCCCTCGCGGGGGCACTCGGCCGCACGTGGACGGAGGACCGGCCGTGGTCCTTTCTGACGCGACTGACCGCGATCGGCGACCGGATGGGCGGCGGTCCGGGCGAACGCGAGGCGGCCGACCTGGTCGAGACGACGCTCGCCGAGGCGGGCGTCCGCAACCTGACCCAGCAGTCGTTCCCGATGGAACGCTGGGAGCGCGGCGAGGCGAGTCTGGCTCTGCTGGAGCCACACGCCCGGACGTTCGAGACGATCGCGCTTCCGTACTCTCCGGCCGGCGAGGTCGAGGGTGAACTGGTCGACGTGGGCTACGGGATGCCCGAGGAGGTCGACGAGGCGGACGTCGACGGGAAGATCGCGGTCGCGTCGACCAGCACCCCGCCGGGGACGCGGTTCGTCCACCGGATGGAGAAGTTCGGCCACGCGGTCGAGGCGGGCGCGTCGGCGTTCGTCTTCGTCAACCACGTCGAGGGGCAACTCCCGCCGACCGGCGCGCTGAAGTTCGGGTCGGAGGCCTCGGCCCCGGCGGTCGGCGTCAGCAAGGAGACGGGGGCGTGGCTCACCGAGTACGCCGAGCAGGGCGGCACAGTTCGACTGTCGGTCGACGCGAGCACGACGCCCGGCGAGAGTCAGAACGTCCTCGGCGACCTCGGCCCGGACACCGACGAGCACCTGCTCCTCTTGGCCCACTACGACGCCCACGACATCGCGGAGGGCGCACTCGACAACGGCTGTGGTATCGCGGTCGTGACGGCGGCGGCGCGCGTCCTCGCCGAAGCCGACCTGCCGATCCGGGTGCGGGTCGGCGCGGTCGGCTGTGAGGAGATCGGGTTGCTCGGCTCTGAGCATCTGGCGAGTGTGACCGACCTCGACTCCGTACGGGGCGTCGTGAACGTCGACGGCGCGGGCCGGTTCCGCGATCTGGTTGCGATGACGCACCACTCCGAGGCCACGCGTGCGGCCGTCGAGTCGGTCGCGAGCGAGACCCGCCAGCCGATCCACGTCGAACACGAGCCACACCCCTTCAGCGACCAGTGGCCCTTCGTCCGCGCGGGCGTGCCGGCGGTGCAACTCCACAGCGACAGCGGCGAACGCGGCCGTGGCTGGGGCCACACCCACGCCGACACGCGGGACAAGGTGGACGACCGTGACGTCCGGGAACACGCGATGCTGACCGCGCTGGTGGTCCGTGAGGTCGCCGGGCGGGACCTCGGTCGGCTGGATCGGGAGTCGCTCGCCGAGGCCTTTCGTGACGCCGAGTTCGAGCGCGGGATGCAGGCGGCCGATCTGTGGCCCGATAGCTGGGACTGAACTGGGAGCAGTAGGTGAACGACTGGGGTTGTCGCCGAGACAGGCTCGTTGGTCGTGGTTGTGACTGTGATCGTGACCCGCAACCCGCGACAGCACCGCTACTCGATCCGGTGCAACCGGAATATTCGACCGCGACCGCCACAGCACAGTAACTGCGACCGCACCGCAGACAGCACTGCACCGCACCTCGGCCTCCCCAGCCTCGCACAATGTATCCAACCGAGTCCACGTCACACACCGAGCGAGGCACGAATCCCGGCCCCGAGTCCGGAGTCCAGCGAGAGGACGAAGTAGTGGACCGCGGCGAACGCCGCCAGTTCCACCAGCGTCACCACCACCGTCACCGCGTCGGCCCACTTGCTCGACGTGGCGACGCCGATGGGGAGGCCGAACTCCTTCGGCCACGGGTAGAACAGCGCGATGCCGCGCTTCGACCCCATCACGTCCAGCAGGTAGTGCGTGACGACGCCGACCCAGACGAACTCCAGGTTCCCGAAGAAGTACGGGTACGCGAGAAAGACCGCCAGCACCGGGAGGTTGTGGAGGGTCTTCCGGTGTTTCCCGAAGGCGGTGTCCACGTCCGGGAACAGCGCCCCGAGTGTCACCGGAACGATCATCTCGGCGATCTGGACGAACGTCTCCACGTCGCCGCTCGGCTGGAGGATGTACCCCAACCCGATACTCAACAGAATCGCGTTCAGCACGTGCCCTTTCTTGTTCATCGACTGGACACACCTGCACAGCGAGTACGTAAACCGGTTTCTGCCGACGACGCGACACGACAGGTACGTGTCACTCCAGGCGGGACTCGACGGCCGCCAGCAGATCACGCAGTCCCTGCCGGGCGATCTGTTCTTTCACCGCCAGGCGGTCGCCGTCGAACTCGTAGCGGGACACCTCGGCGAACGACTCCCCGGTGCCCCACGCACCGGCGTAGGCGACCCCGACGAAGACGGTGCCGACCGGCTTCTCCGCGCTCCCGCCCGAGGGCCCGGCGATGCCGGTCGTGGAGAGGCCCCACGTCGTCCCCGCGCGGTCCCGGACCCCGCGTGCCATCGCGCGGGCCACCGGTTCCGAGACGGCCCCGTGTTCGTCCAGCGTCTCGCGGGCGACGCCCAGTTGTTCCAGTTTCGCGTCGTAGGAGTAGGTGACGAGCGCCCGGTCGAAGTAGTCCGACGACCCCGGCACGTCGGTCAGGAGGGAGCCGAGCAGTCCGCCGGTACAGGACTCGGCGGTCGCCACGGTCGCGTCTGCGTCCCGGAGTGGCTCGGCGATGCGTTCCTCGACCGGCGGGTCGTCCGCGTAGTCGCGCATGGTTCGTGACTGGTGGGCCGGCGACGTAAATCTCAGTGGGAACGTGCGTGGTGTGAGAGCGAACGTGTGTATCAGTCGGCCGGTGTCGCAGTCGGAGTCCGACCCACCTCGTCGCTCGCGGTGATCGTCCCCCACGCCACGATGGCCATCGAGAGTGTGAGCGACGCCCCCCACAGGGAGGCCGTGAGGAGGAGCGGCGGCGCGACCAGTTCCATGAGAATCGTCGCGGGCAACAGCCACTGGCCGGCGACGAAGCCCCAGACTGCGACCGACCGGAGCGTCCCGGTGAGTGCCGTCCGCTCGATCGCGAACCCGGTCACGACGGCCAGTATCGAGAGCATCCCGAAGTGTGCGTGCGCGCCGACCGACACCGGCGGCAGTCCCGGACCGGCCGGCGAGATGGCGAACACCTGCACCAGCCCCCAGAGCATCTGAATCGTCAGTGCGACGTACCCCGACGCGCGAAGTGTTCGAGACATCTCAGCAGCCGTCACCTCCTGTACGCCCACCGGAGACCTGCGTCCTGCCACCAGCAGCACACGCGACGGTCTCGTCGTGGGTCCGGGTCGTTCGTCCCGCTGTACGATCTCTCTGGACTGTCCGGGTTATGGTAGGAGACTGGCCGTTCCGAGTCGACGTCGTTCGACGCCGTTGCACAGCCAGTACCGGAGACGTTGCGCAGAGACGCCGATAAGTGTTAGCTATACGAAATTATAGTGGCCGGCGTGAGACGATCACCGACGGGGGGCGGCCGCGAGCGACTCTGCTCGGGACCGCGATCTCAGCCGATGGTCTCGAGTTTCCGCCACACGAGTTTCGGGAGGTGGCCGAGTATCTCCGGGAACGTCACGCCGAGTTGGGTCGCCATCTCCCGTGAGTCGTAGTACAGATAACAGGCGTCGACCGTCCCGTCGTCGACCACGAACTTGCCCATCCCTCGGATGTCTACGGACCGGCCGGTCGGCGGGAGACCGTCGAGTGGCCCCTCGTGGGTGCCCGTTATCCGGACTTCTGCCATCGCAATCTCCCCGGCGGTGACGATCTCTTCGACCGTGATCTCCATGTCCGGAAAGGCCGACCGACCCGCTTCGAGATACGCGGCGTAGCTCTCGCGGTCGTGGACTGCTCCACCGTCTACCCCTGGGTTGTGTGCGTCGAGCGACTCCGAGACGACGTCTCGCTTCGAGGCGTCCCCGTTCTCCCAGGCGACGAACTCACGGACGATTCGTTCGGTTCGGGTGTCAGTATCGGTCATGCGTTCGTGTGGTGCGGAGACGGCAGCGAGGGTTTGAACACTCGTCCGATCACACCGGGGTGCAGGAGCGAGGTCGGTGGTCGCTCCATCAGGATGACGCGCAAGAGGCGCTCGGCCAACACCCTGTCGGAGTGAGCTTTTCTCGTCAGTCGAGACAGGTACCAGCCCATGAGGCCGGCGCCTCGTGGCTTGGGACCAGTCGTCTGGGGGAACTGAAAGTCGGCACCGACGGCCATCAGCCACGCGGTGTCGATAACGTGTTCGGCGTCGTCGAAGAACCGGAGGGCGAGGTTGCCGAGACCGTCGTCCGCGAGCGTGTGATGGAGCACGAGGGCGTGGAGCGCGGCGACCGACATCCCCTGCCCGTAGACCGGATTGTAGCTCGCAATCGCGTCGCCGACGACGAGCAACCCGTCGGGGAATCGGTCGAGTCGTTCGTAGTACCGCCGCAGATTCGACGGGAACGGGTAGTACGCGATCTCGTCGGAGAGTATCTCGTGGCGCTCCAGGATCTCCACCAACTCGGTGATCTGGAGTGTCGACGCGAACGCACGGAACTCGTCGGCGTCTCTCGGTGGCTCGTCGCCGTGGACACCGGTGAGGACCATCTGGCGTCGGCCGCCTTCGACCGGCACCGTCCCGCCGCCACGAGTGTACGGCGGGGACGCCGGTGCCCAGAAGGCCCGCCTGTCGTCGCTGTCGCGGTCGACGGTGACGGTGCTGTACGCGAGATCGACGGTGACCTCGGCGACCTCGGGCGGTGTGTAGCCCTGTCGTTCGAGCCATCTCGGTGTCCGACTCGCGCGTCCGGTCGCATCGACGGTCAGATCGGCCGACAGCGTCGTCTCACGCTCCCCCCTGATCTGCACGCCGGTCACCGTCCGTCCGCTGTCGTCGACCCGGTAGTCCGTGACGTGGCAGCCGTCGAGTATCCGCACCCCGTCGAGAGCCGAGACGCGCCGTCGAACGACGTACTCCAGCAAGGGTCGACTGCCGGCGTACAGCGGGATCCGGGTCGGCGGGTGCGCCACGTAGCCGTCCTCGTCGTAAAAGTTGAAATCCGACGCCGCATCGATCACCAACCCACCCGTGGCGACGAACTCGTCACCGAACTCCGGGAACAGGTCGTCGAGTATCGCCCGCCCGCTCCCCTGGAGGAGGTGCGGGTGCTGCGACTGCGGTGCCCCGTCACGAACCACCGGTCCGTCGGGGAGTTCGTTGCGTTCGACGACGGTCACCCGGTCGAACGCGTCGGCGAGGATCCGCGCCGTCAGGAGGCCCGAGACGCTCGCCCCGACGACGACCGCACACTCCCCGACCCGCTCGACGGCCTCGGCACGGTACGCGGGGACACTCTCTAAGCTCATTGTTCACCCAGTACCGAGAACACGTGTGGAGACGGCGATAAGTGTTAGCTATACGAGATTATAGTGGTCGAACTGAGAGACCGGGCGACTGCGGTGTGAGAGTGACCCCACGGCTTCGACACGAACCAGCCCCGAACGGGGCACGAGGCCCCCGTCTCTCAGTCTTCGACCGCGACGATCCGCATCGACTCGTCGACGATCACGCGCAGTCGGTCGCCCGCGTACCGGATCGTGACACCAACCCGGATCGGATCGGTCGAGACGACCTCCTGCTCGTGGTTCGACATCGCCGTGAGCATCTGCACGACCGACTCGAAGTCGTTCGTGACGTAGCCGACGTCGAGTCCCCGCTCCGCGTAGAACGCCACCACTCGGGGGTGCAACACGAGGTTCGGTCCCGGCGGTCCGTGTCCGGTGTTCTTACACGTCGTACAGACCCAGCGTGCCTGGATCTCGTCCCGGCGACCACAGTTCCGACAGATACCGTCCGGGGCGTGCGCCTCACAGACGTGGATCGAGGCCTCGACCGGTCCGGAACAGTCCGGACAGAGCCCACCCATCTGCATCGTGAACTTCCCCACCGCACGCAGGACCGAGGCCGCGAAGATGTCCTCGGGAGACGAGCGCGACAGCCCGGCCGGATCGAACGCGAACTGCATGATCGCGCCGGGCGGCGTCTCGCCGTCCGACGTGAACCGTCCCTCGCACTCGGTACAGACCGTGTACAGCTGCTCGTTCTCGTAGGTGACCGCCAGCGGTCCACCGCAGAGTTGGCAGTCCAGGTCGATCTCGGTCGGTGCGAGCCTGTCGTCGGTGAGACCCCGCCCGGCGATAACCGCGCGGACGAGCCTGTGGCCCGCCTGTTTCAGCCGGTATCCGTCGGCGGTCGATTCCACGAAGTGGCCCTCCAGCTTCTGGAGGTGGTAGCTGAAGTTCCCGGACGTCTCGTACCCGACCTGATCGAGCAACGCCGAAAAGGACAGCACGTTCTCGTCGGCGAACGGTTCGTAGGCTTCCCACAGCGCCAGCAGGATGGCGAGGCGCGTCTCGTCGCCGACTCGCTCGAAGGCGTCGACCGCACCGGGACCGGCCGCACCGACGGCCGATTCGAGCGGTGAGTCGGTCGTGTTCCGGTCGTTCATGGTAGACGGTACCACGCGTCGACGCAAAAGCGGTAGGGCGAGCGCCGGACACACGCCCCGCACGCGGCACGGTTCTCGACACCCGCCACCGACTACACTCTCGACAGCAGGGGACCGCCCGCGTGACACAAGACACAACTCCCACCACACCGAGCGACGGGTATGGACTACGACAGACCCCTGTTCTACCGGGTCATGCGGTACGCGGCGGAGGCGGAGCGTGACACCATCGACATGGTGTCCGGGAGTCCCGACTGGGAGGCCCCCGAGTCGCTCCGGCGCGGCCTCCGGGAGTACGCCGACGGCGACGCCGACTCCTTCCAGTACCCGCCGAGCGCCGGCCTGCGCGAACTCCGGACCGAGATCGCCGAGCGCCGGAACGTCGACCGCCGGCAGGTGATCGTCACCAACGGGACCGGCGAGGCGAACTACCTCGGGATGGCCGCCGCGCTCGACCGCGACCGTGGCGAGGAAGTGATCCTGACCGATCCGGTCTACCCCTACTACCCCGGCAAGACCGACCTGCTCGGCGGGACTGCCTCGTTCGTCCCGACCGAACGCGACGGCCAACTGGACCCGGAGAAGGTCCGCGAGGCCGCGAGCGAGGACACGGGACTCATCGTCGTCAACACACCGAACAACCCGACCGGCGCGGTGTACCCCCGCGAGACGATGGAAGCGCTGGTCGAGGTCGCCGAGGCGAACGACGCGGTCCTGCTGGCCGACGAGGTGTACGACCACTTCGACTTCTCCGGCCGGTTCGAGAGCGCGCTGACCATCGACTCCGACCACCGGATCGTCACCTCCGGCTTCTCGAAGTCGCTGGCGATCACGGGGTTC
The DNA here is from genome assembly GCF_020567425.1 of Salinirubrum litoreum. NCBI lineage: Archaea > Methanobacteriati > Methanobacteriota > Halobacteria > Halobacteriales > Haloferacaceae > Salinirubrum > Salinirubrum litoreum. The sequence continues at coordinate 1,663,940 of NZ_JAJCVJ010000001.1, forward strand.
CGGGTCGGCTACGTCATCCTGCCCGAGGAACTGGTCGACCCCGCCCGGACCCGGCACATGCTCGTCAACGTCGCCACCTCCCGGCCCGCGCAGGCGGCCGTCCTCACCGCCCTACGGGAGACCTCCCCGGAGTACTACGCCGAGGTGCGCGACCTGCTCCGGGATCGGATCGAGACGTTCACCGACGCGCTGGACGCGGCGGGTGCGGAGTACACGACCCCCGAGGGAGCCTTCTACGTCCTCGCGCGCTTCGAGGACTTCCCCGGCACGCTGTCGAACGTCGAGCGCCTGATCGACGAGGCCGGCGTCGCGGGGATGCCCGGCGAGGCGTTCGGTAGCGCCCGCGAGGACTGGTTCCGGTTCGCGCTGGTGACGCCCCGCGCCGAGGAGGCGGCCGACCGACTCGCGGCCTTCTTCGACTGACGCCGCCGCCCGCGTTGCTGCCGTGCTGTTCGACGCGACCGACGAGTACACAAGTCAGCGCGCGGAACGCCCGGTATGGCCGAACTCGACGTAGAGCCGGTGGACGACGCGGACGCCGAGAGCGACGCGGGCGACGGCGCGCCGGCGGAGCACGGACACGGCACAGCGGCAGCGGACGACACGACGGTCGAGGTCGAGGCGACGAGCACCGACGCGACACTCCCGGAGGGCGTGGACGCCCCGGAGTACGTCCTCTACGGCGGGAAAGGCGGCGTCGGCAAGACGACGATGGCCGCCAGCACCGCGCTGGCGAGCGCGGCTGGCGGCGTGCCCACGCTGGTCGTCTCGACCGATCCGGCACACTCGCTGTCGGACACGCTGGCGACCGAGATTCCCGCTCATCCCTCGCGCATCCGTGAGGATATTCCCCTCTTCGCGGCCGAGATCGATCCCGAGGAGGCGATGGAGGAGGGCGTCTTCGGTGCCGACGGCGACCCACTCGGCGGGATGGGTGGCATGGGTGCCGGCGGTGACACGGACGCCAGCGGCGCGGGCGCGGGACCGATGGGCGCGATGGCCGGCGCACTCGGCGACGAGGGGTTCGACCCGACGATGGCCGGGTCGATGCCCGGCGCGGACGAGGCCGCGGCGATGCGCCAACTGCTCGAATATCTCGACGACCCGCGCTTCGACCGCGTGGTCGTCGACACCGCCCCGACCGGCCACACCCTGCGACTGCTCGAACTGCCGGAGATGCTCGACTCGATGATGGGCCGGATGATGAAGCTCCGCCAGCAGTTCTCGGGGATGATGGAGGGCGTGAAGGGGATGTTCGGCGGGGGCGAGAACGCCGACCCCTCGGCCGACCTGGACGAACTCCAGGATCGGATCGAGCGCCTGCGGGCGGTCCTGCGCGACCCGGCACGCACCGACTTCCGGGTCGTGATGGTGCCCGAGGAGATGAGCGTCGTCGAGTCACAGCGACTCATCAAGCGACTGGACGGCTTCGGCATCCCGGTCCAGACGCTGGTCGTCAATCGCGTGATGGAACCCCTGTCGGACGTGGCCGACGTGGACCCCGACTGGCTCGTCTCGGCGAACGTCGAGGAGTGTGAGTTCTGTAGTCGTCGGTGGGACGTCCAGCAGACAGCGCTCCAGCGGGCGATGGACCTGTTCCGGGGTCGGGACGTGAAGCGCGTGCCGCTGCTGGCCGACGAGGTGCGCGGCGAGGAGGCGCTTCGGATCGTGGCGGCTTGTTTACACTAGAATATAAGAGTTTTAATCTGAATCGAAGGACTGGCGTGATAATTTATAGACTTACTTTATACCCGATTTTGGCGACGCTTGGCTCTCTTCTTTTCGAGTTCGTCTAGCGTCTCGGCGTGGAGGGTGTCAGTCGATGTTTCGACGCGCGCTTCAACCGGTGCGAGAACCACGTCTTCATCGGGCCCAATGTCGCTCGGGTCCTCAATCCCAACCTTCGACGCCTCCCGCTGTGTCTTGATATCACTACCTGAGAGGGTTTTGATACCCCTCGACTGCCGTTCTGACGTACTCATCGAGAGTACTTCTTCAGGAGAACTGGATGGCGCGAGGAACGTTGCGTCGAATGTGTTGTACACTTGGAAGAAGTTACCGTCGAACCCTGTTGCACTGTCTTCCTGAATAACGTCGACCTCATCACTAGGGTCGGCTTGTGCGACGAATCGATTAAATGTCGCCCCTTGTTTCACGTCTCTGTCTGAGACCAGTCCATAATCTGAGCCCCAGTTGAAGTAGTGAGTGTAGACATCATCTGCTGAGTCGTCAAAGATTGCTAATAGGTTACCCAGAATCTCGACTGCTGTCATAAATGTTCCATAGTACGGTAGGAGGCCCAATACCTCGTTGGCTATCGCTTCTGCGTGCGTGAAGTCTTCTCCGTCTGTTTTTGGTGTCCCTCCTCCGACGAAGAATTTATTATCTCCGACTGACCAGTATGGAAAGTTTGACCTTGCAGTTGATTGGTTTCCTTGTAGACCTGCATAGGTCTGACTACCATCGTGTGTATAACTGTTAGAGAATACTTCAAAATCAATTTCCCAGTATGGACTATAATTACCTTCGGCAGACGCCGCGTACTGGGTCAGTGCTGTTGCGAGTTCGACATTGCCTCCGCTCGCTCCGCTTGCGGACCCTGTCGTACTGAAATTATTTTCGGGTCCAGCAGTGTATATAACATCTCCACCATAATCACCACTCGTTCCGACCTCAGGGTCAGCTCGAGTAATTACGGGGAGGGTAGTTAGCCCAGCCATCGTTGCACCTGATTTTGATATGAACTTTCTACGGTCCGTATCCAAATATTATATTAGAGGGTAATAAATGCTTTGTTGTAACAAACGTTCCAAATTTCCAAATTTGCTACTCAACACACCCTCCAACAAATCGATCAGAGTTGGAACAGTCACCTTTGACCGTAAGTACAAGCGGATCATCCTCATCGATCCACGACCGACTACCATACTCAATGTCAGCAGCAATACATTCTAGCGACCCGGTATCTTTATTTGCAAGATTCCAAGTATTCCATTGGTGGTCATCAACGCGCGCCGAGATAGCATAAGTTGCCTTCGTATAGTCCCACGTGCATTCGATTATCGTCGATGGAATAAATCGATCTGTCGCTCGGTCCAGTTCGTGTTTTGACCTATGAACTTCATTTTTGTTTTTATCTACGACAATTTCAAATGTGTGCTTATTTTCTTGATCGTAGCTTCGTATTCCAAGCCGTCCTAACTTCGATTTCTGTGAAATCGGTAAAGAAACGCTACATCCAGCCAACGGAATTGTTGCAGATGCTCCAAGTTTTTGGAGTATTGATCGGCGTCTCATACGATGAATCTCTCCCTTGTAGGTATGAATTTTTTGGAGGAGTTCTGTTTCCGTTCATAGTACACTATCTGTCCCCGACCGATTCCGTTTTGCCCCCGAGAGCCGAACCGCCGGGCATGAACCCCACCGACCGCCCGCGCAGGCTCCGCGCAGACGGTGTCCGGTCGCTCGTCAGCGAGACCAGCCTCTCGGCGTCGGACCTGATCGCTCCGGTGTTCGTGGACGCGACGACCGACGAGCGCGTGCCCATCCCCTCGATGCCGGGCCACGAGCGCGTCCCAGTGTCGGAGGCGGTCGCCCGCGTCGAGGAGATTCTCGACACCGGCGTCGAGTCGGTCGTCGTCTTCGGCATCCCCGAGTCGAAAGACAGCGACGGCTCGCGGGCCTACGCCGAGGACGGTGTCGTCCAGCGTGCGATCCGCGACATCTCGGCCGAGACCGACGCCTACGTCATCGCGGACACCTGCTTCTGTGAGTACACCGACCACGGCCACTGCGGGGTCCTCGCGCCGGACGCCCGCGCCGGCGAGGGGCTGACCGTGGACAACGACCCGACGCTCGACCTGCTGGCGAAGACCGCAATCTCGCAGGCCGACGCGGGCGCGGACATGATCGCGCCGAGTAGCATGACCGACGGGATGGTCGGCGCGATCCGGGAGGGGCTGGATTCGGCGGGCCACGAAGATATCCCCATCATGAGCTACGCGGTGAAGTACGAGTCGGCCTTCTACGGCCCGTTCCGCGACGCGGCCGACGGCGCGCCCTCCTTCGGCGACCGGCGACACTACCAGATGGACCCCGCGAACCGCCGGGAAGCGCTCCGGGAGGCCCGACTGGACGTGGAACAGGGTGCGGACGCACTGATGGTCAAGCCGGCCCTGCCCTATCTCGACATCGTGCGCGAGGTGCGCGACAGTTTCGAACACCCGGTGGCGGCGTACAACGTCTCCGGCGAGTACGCGATGCTCCACGCCGCCAGCGAGAAGGGCTGGCTCGATCTGGAGGCGACCGCACTGGAGTCGCTGGTGTCGATCAAGCGCGCCGGAGCCGATCTGATCCTGACGTACTTCGCCGAAAGCGTGGCCGAGCGGTTGTAGAATTTCGGAGCGAGTGCTGTGAGACCGCTCCGGGGGAACGAGAGGCGAGTGCTCGCGTCTGGAGTGAATTCTGTCGAGTGAGTCGTGGATGACGAGGGGTGAAACTCCCACCCGACTCTGTGACCCATCACGCAGTTACTGCCCGTCACCCATCCTGTCGTCGTAGAATCGGAGCCCGGCAGTCGCGGTATTCTCCCCTCGCGGCCCCGACTGCTGTCGATCGAACGACGAGGAGGGCACTCGCTGTCGCTCGGACACTGCTCTGTCGGGTCGCCAGCAGATCGCGTCCAGCGCGGGTTCCGAGCCTGTCGTCGTGTGAGTGAGGAGTGGTGCCTGCGCGTTCACCTCTGAACGTAGCGCGCGCGACTGACGCGCGCGAGGTCTTCCCGAGGGAACCGAACAGGGCGAGACCGAGGGTCTCGCTGGCAGTCGGCGCGGCGCGCCGACGACAGAGCGAGAGCGAAGCTCTCGTCAGCAACCGGCGCGGAGCGCCGGTGACGAAGGCTCCTCAGAGCGTGCCGCTGACGGTGGAGAATCGCGGGCGGTGCCGAGAGCGATTCGAGGCTGGGGAGGGTGAGGTGCGGTCGCGGTGCTGTCTGCGGTGCGGTTTCTCGCGCTACGATAGTCGCGGTCGCGGTGGCGGTCGCAGTCGCGGTTGCGGTGGCTGTGCAGTCACGGTCGCAGTCTGCGGTAGTGTCGCAGTCGCGGGTCACCGCACTCTCACTGTCGCACAGCAGTCGCTCACGAATGTAGTTCGGGGGAAAGGGGGAATGCGGGCGCGTGTGACGCCCACCAGGTGGTCCATCTGCTAGGTACATAAACGTCCGGAAGGCGGAGTGAAAGTGAAAGTGCACGACTGCACCGGGATGAACCGCCTGTCAGACGGTTGTCGGTCGGTCGTCTCACGAGTCGGGGATCGGCCGAATCGACACCTCGTGCTCGGCCAGGTAGCGAGTCACCCGCTCCCGCAGTGGCCCCTCACCGGGCCACGTGACCGACTCCGCCACGTCGAGTCGTGCCGGGTCACCGACGTACACCTCGACCGACTCGGGCGCGGCCGGCACGTCCCCGCCGGTCACCGGCACCGACACCCGAACGTACAACCCCGAGTCGACCCCCTCGTAGGCGTCCATCGCCGCGACAGCGTCGGTCCGGAGGAGTCGCCCGGCGACCTGCCCGCCCGGTGCGAGCGTCGGATACCGCCCCTCGACCGCGTGGAGGCCCTCCAGTACCGCCGGGCCGACGAAGACGTAGGCGTCCACCACCGCCGCGACCTGCGCCGGGTTCGTCAGCGTCCCGTAGACGAACACGTCCATGCTCCGTGGTGGCGTGTCGCGTACTTCCGTGTTGTGGCGTGGTCGCCCGGAGCGCCCGTCCGGTCAGGAGACGAACTTCAGCAGGTCGTCCCGCTTCGCGTCGTGGAAGTGGGTCCGGAGCGCCTCCTTCAGCGGGCCGATGGACCCACGCTTCGCGGAGATGGGCGCGATCGTCTCCTGCCACTGTTGCCACGGGGGGTAGAGGCCGAGTCGGTCACAGAGGTCGTCTAATCGCTCGTCGCGGTCGTCGACCTTGTCCATCTTGTTGACGGCGACGATAGCCGGGACGTCGATGTCGTCGAGGAAGTAGAACATCTCCACGTCGTGTGGCACCTCGTCGGGGCCGGAGTGCCGGTCGATGATGTCGATGACGCTCTTGCCGTCCACGACCAGCACACCCGCGAGGATGTCGTCGGCGTTCGACTCGACGTATCTGACGACGTCCGTCTTGATTTGCTCGCGCTGACTCTCGGGGACGCCCTTCATGAACCCGAAGCCCGGCAGGTCGGTGAACATGAAACTCTCGGGTGCCCAGTCGAAGTGGTTCGGCGACCGGGTGACGCCGGGCTTCCGGCCGGTGGTGAAGTCGTGGCCGGTCAACTCCCGCATCAGTGTGGACTTGCCGACGTTCGAGCGACCGAGGAAGACGACCTCCGCGTCCCTGTCCGGGCGTCCTTCGAACATACCGGCCGTAGACGGCCGGCGTGGATAAACGGCGCGGGACGTGGGTAGCGAAGGAATCACGACAGCCGACTTCCGGCGACCCGCGGGATTCACGACGACTCGGGCCGAGTCGCGAGTATGGACAAGCAGTCGCTCCGCGACCGCATCTGGGACAGCCTCGAAGAGACCGGCGAGGCCAGATTCCCGTTCCCGCCGCACGGGCGCATCCCGAACTTCGCCGACGCGTCGGACGCCGCCGATCGCCTCGCCGCGACCGAGGCGTGGCAGTCGGCCGACGCGATCAAGGCGAATCCCGACGCGCCACAACTCCCCGTGCGCCGGGCCGCGATGCGTGCCGGAAAGACGGTCTACATGGCGGTCCCGCGCCTGCGCGAGGCGGACTGTTTCCTCGAACTCGATCCGGCCGAAGTGGCCGACATCGACCACGCGACCACGGTCGGCGGGTCCAGCGAGGCCGGCGTCCCGGTCGGTCCCGAGGAGATGCCGGAGATCGACCTGATCGTCTCCGGCTCTGTCGCGGTGACCGAGCAGGGTGACCGCATCGGGAAAGGCGAAGGCTACAGCGATCTGGAGTTCGCGGTCCTCCGGGAGTTCGGACTGGTCGGCGACGACACGCCGGTCGCCACGACGGTCCACGAGTTGCAGGTCGTCGACGACGAGTGGGAGTCGAGCGACTACGACGTGCCACTCGATCTGGTCGTGACACCGGAGCGTGTCGTGGAGACCGGTGCTGGTGCTGCTGCCGATGAGTCCGGGTCGGGACGGCAGAAACCGACAGGGATCGACTGGTCGGTGCTGTCGGAGGAGCGACTCGCGGAGATTCCGATCCTAGAGCGACTGCGGGAGTGAGGCTGTCGGAACTCCGAGTGTGAAGCTGTCGAGAGTCGGGAAGTGACGGTCGAGACCCGGAGAGTGGCGGCGTCGGGGCTGGGCAGGGTCGGTCGACGAGAGAGAACGGCAGAAGGACGCGGGCGTGTCGCTCAGTCGTCGGCCGTGACGGGTTCGGCTTCGGCGGCTTCCTTCTCAGCTTCCGCCTCGGCCTTCTCCTCGGCTTCCTTCTTGTTCTTGATCTTCTTCAGGCGGAAGATCTCCTCACGCTCCTGCTCTTCGAGTTTCTGCTCGATGTACTCCTGGTTCTCGTAGAGGTCGGGCAGGAGTTTGAACTCCAGTGCGTTCACGCGGCGCTTCGTGGTCTCGATCTCTTCGAGCATCTTCTTCATCGCCGTCTCGACCTCGGCGGCGAGGATGATCGTCTCCAGCAGTTCCTCGTAGGCGTCTGCGGCCTCGTCGATACGCGCCGAGGAGCCGAGCAGACCGTAGCCGCGCTGGTCGAGACTCTTCTTCACGCGCGAAGACTCGATCTGGGGGACGACGACACCCATGATGTTCTTCGACTGCGTGGTGATCTCGGGGTGTTCCTTCAGGGCGGCGGCCGCACCGCGGACCGCCACGTCGCCCTCCATGGCACGGGCCATGTTGATCTTGCGCTGAGCGCGCTGGTAGTCGTCCGACAGGTCGGAGCGCACGTCCTGTGCCTGGTCGAGGATGTCCATGAACTCCATGATCAGCCCGTCACGCTTCTGTTCGAGCGTGTCGTGGCCCCGCTCGGAGAGTTCGATCCGGTCCTCGATGGCCATGAGGTTCTTTCGGGTGGGTTTGACGTCTTCGGCCATTCGTTGCCGCCACCTTGACGGCGGAGGCTGTTAACCTTTTTCAGTCGATGCGCGCTCGGTTCGGCCGACTGGTCGACGGACACCGTGAACGGACCAGTGTGAGTCTTTCCGTGTGTAGACGGTACTCGAACCGCCGCGCAAGTCGCTGACGGAGGCGGAGCGACACACTGGCGCGGTGGGGTGCAGGGGGCCGCCTCGCGCCACGCATTCAGCACGGCTGCTGGAACTCCTCGCTGTGTGAGGAACTCGACACAACCGTCCGGGGCGAACGGTGGTGCTCGGTCGGTACGAGGACCGTAGTTTCGCGTCGACGGTCGGTCTGTGCGTGGTAAAATCGCCACTCGAATTGAACTGCGCTGGACGTCTCGGGACCGTCGAGGGTACCATGTCCGACGCGACCGCGACCGTCCACGCTCACGAGAGATACGCGCTGCCACTCGCATTCGCCGCCGACGGCGAGCGACTCTACACTGGCGGATTCGACGGAACCGTCTCAGTCTGGGACACTGACGACTGGACGGAGGCTGTGACCGTTCAGGCACACGAACAGAATGTCAACTGTGGGGCCATCACCACCGACGACCGCCTGGTGACTGGGTCGACGGACACGTCACTCCGGGTGTGGTCGTCTGACCTCGCCGACCGCGTGACGTCGCTCGACGGGCACGCGAAGACCGTCGCCGGGGTGGCCAGTCGTCCGTCGACCCCGCTCGTCGCCTCGGCGTCCTACGACACGACCGTTCGTGTGTGGAACCTCGCGAACGACGTGTCGCCACTCGTCTTGGAGGGCCACTCCGGTAACGTGACCGAGGTCGCGTTCGTCGACGAGTCGACGCTCGTCTCCGGTGGCGTCGGCGACGAGTTCGTGGTCTGGTCGCTCGACTCGGGAGCGGAAGTGGCGCGAGTCGACGGCCACGGGCAGGCGGTCTCCGGTCTCGCCGCCCGGGGAGAGACGGAGGTGTGGTCGGTCGGATACAACGGGCGTGTCCGTCGCTGGTCCACCGACGATTGGACCGCGAGTACGACGGTCGAGTTAGCGGGAGCCCAGAAGCCGTCTGGCATCGCCGTCAATCAGCAGACGGGCGACGTTGCAGTAACTCGTGACGGTGGTGTCGTCGTCCTCGACTCGGCCGGCGACTCGCGACAGGTGCACTCCGCGCCCATCAAGGGTATCACCGACCCCCTCTGGTCGAACGACGGGGAGACACTGTACGTCGGCGGCGCAGACGGGAAGATTCGGACGTATCACTGAGAGCGAGAAGGTCTCTCCCGTATCGGTCGCTCGGGGTCTCGCCAGTGGTCCAGACCCGATTCGGGCAGCGTGACGGCCCGGTCAGTTCCCCTGGATCGCGTCGATGACCATCGCGGCGGCGATGACGGGTTCCTTCGGCACGTCGCTCGCGTCGTCGATGGTGATCTCGTAGCGATCCCGCAGCGAGAACTGGCCGTCGATGTTGCCGACGTGGTCGCCGCTGGCGTCGGTGATCTCGTACTTGTGCGGGATCAACTGGCCGAACGGGAGGACGTTCCGGGCGATGGTCGTCGCGGCACCACGGGAGTCGATCTGGGCGATCTTCGCTTCGGTCTCGGCGTCGCGGATCGTCCAGGTGTCCTGCAGGATGGAGTAGTCGTTGTCGAGGATGACGAGGTCCTCGCCGGTCTGGCTGTCGGTCAACACGTAGTTGCCGGCCACGTCGACGATGCCGCCGGCGTTCACCTCGAAGACCTCGGTCCCGTCGGCGTCGACGAAGGGGAACTGCTCTTTCAGCTTGAACATCTTCTGTTTCCCCCGCAGGACGACGTTGCCCGCCTCGTCCATCGCCTTGTACTTGTTCCGGATGAAGCTCTGCTCGACGGTGTAGGCGTCGTCTGTCAGTTCGATGCCCGCGATGTCGTACTTGCTACTCGTATCGCTCATACCACGGCAGTCAGAACGCGGACATTTCAAATTGCCGGAGCGTGACCCGGAGAGAAGTCGTGACTGGACGGGACTGTGGCGCAGAAAAGGGTCGTCGCGAGTGTGCCGATCAGTCGGCGGCGACTTCTTCGACTTCCTCGTCGCGGTAGTGCTCCTCGATGAGCTCCTCGTCGATCCGGTTGAGCTCGGCCTTCGGGAGCATCGACAGCAGGTCCCAGCCGATCTCGATGGTGTCGTCGATCGAGCGGTTCGTGTCGAAGCCCTGGTCGACGAACTCCGCCTCGAACCGGTCGGCGAAGTCGAGGTACTTGTTGTCACGCTCCGAGAGCGCCTCGCGGCCGACGATGTTCACGAGGTCGCGCAGGTCCTCACCCTCCGCGTACGCCGCGTACATCTGGTCGGACACGTCGGCGTGGTCGGCGCGGGTCAGGCCCTCGCCGATGCCGTCGTCCATCAGCCGTGACAGACTCGGGAGCACCTGGATCGGCGGCTGGACGCCCTGACTGTTGAGCGGGCGATCCACGTAGATCTGCCCCTCGGTGATGTAGCCGGTCAGGTCCGGGATCGGGTGGGTGTCGTCGTCACCCGGCATCGTCAGGATCGGGATCTGCGTCACCGACCCCTCACGACCCTTGATCCGGCCGGCACGCTCGTACAGCGTCGCCAGGTCGGTGTACATGTAGCCGGGGTAGCCACGGCGACCCGGCACCTCCTCGCGGGCGGCACCGATCTCACGCAGGGCCTCACAGTAGTTGGTCATGTCCGTCAGGATGACCAGCACGTGGTAGCCCTTGTCGAAGGCGAGGTACTCGGCCGTCGTGAGCGCGAGTCGCGGCGTGACCGTCCGCTCGACGGCGGGGTCGTCCGCGAGGTTCATGAAGACGACAGAGCGTTCGAGTGCGCCCGTGCGCTCGAAGTCTTCCATGAACTCGTTGGCCTCTTCCTGGGTGATCCCCATCGCGCCGAAGATCACGGCGAACTCGGAGCCGTCCTCGTCGTCGCCCTCGCCCTCGCTCTCCTCCGGCACGGTCGCCTGCCGGGCGACCTGCAGTGCCAGGTCGTTGTGCGGCAGGCCGGACCCGGAGAAGATCGGGAGCTTCTGGCCCCGGACGAGCGTGTTCATCCCGTCGATGGCGGAGACGCCCGTCTGGATGAACTCCTCGGGGTACTCACGCGAGTAGGGGTTGATCGCCTCGCCGACGATGTCGCGTTTCTCCTCGGGGACGATCTCCGGGCCGCCGTCGATCGGCTGGCCGGAGCCGTCGAGGACGCGCCCGAGCAGATCCTCGGTGAGGTCCATCTTCAGCGTCTCGCCGAGGAAGCGGACGGACGCGTTGCGGTCGATGCCGGTGGTACCCTCGAACACCTGGATGGCGACGAGGCCGTCCTCGCTCTCGAGGACCTGGCCGCGCTTGGTCTCGCCGTCCGGCGTCTCGATCTCGACCATCTCGTCGTAGCCGATCGGTTGGTCGACCTCGGCGAACACCAGTGGGCCGCTGATCTCTGTGATCGTCTTGTACTCTTTCATCAGTAGAGCTCCCGGAGTTCTTCCGCGATGTCGTCTTTCAGTTCGTCGATGAACTCCTCGTAGTCTTCCTGCACGCCGATCCGGTTGATCTGGGGAGCCGACTCGATGTCGGTGATCTCCTCGACCGGGACACCCGCGTCGAGTGCGTCGAACGCCTCGTCGTTGAGTTTCTTGATCGCCGTCAGCGTCAGGTAGGTCTTCTCCGGCGGACAGAAGGTGTCGACCGGGTGGAAGGCGTTCTGCTGGAGGTACGCCTCACGCAGGTAGCGGGCGATCTCCAGGGTCAGCTGCTGGTCTTCGGGCAGGGCGTCCTTCCCGACGAGCTGGACGATCTCGCGGAGTTCGTCCTCCTCGTCTAAGGTGTCGACGGCCCACTGCCGGATCTCCGGCCAGTCCTCGGAGACGTTCTCCTGGAACCACGGATCGAGCTGTTCCCGGTACAGCGAGTACGACTCGTTCCAGTTGATCGCCGGGAAGTGCCGACGCTCGGCGAGGTCGGCGTCCAGCGCCCAGAACGTCTTCACGATACGCAGGGTGTTCTGCGTGACCGGCTCCGAGAAGTCACCGCCCGGCGGGGAGACCGCCCCGATGACGGAGACGGACCCCTCCGAGCCGTTGATGTTCTCGAAGTAGCCGGCCCGCTCGTAGAACTGCGAGAGCCGGGCGGCGAGGTACGCGGGGTACCCCTCCTCGCCGGGCATCTCCTCCAGCCGGGAGGAGATCTCGCGCATGGCCTCGGCCCACCGCGAGGTGGAGTCGGCCATCAGCGCCACGTCGTAGCCCATGTCGCGGTAGAACTCGGCGATGGTGATGCCGGTGTACACACACGACTCGCGGGCGGCGACGGGCATGTTCGAGGTGTTGGCGATGAGCGAGGTGCGGGCCATCAGCGGGTTGCCCGTCGACGGGTCTTCCAGTTCCGGGAAGTCGTCGATCACCTCGGTCATCTCGTTGCCGCGCTCCCCACAGCCGACGTAGACGATGATGTCCGCGTCGGCGTACTTGGCGAGCTGGTGCTGGGTGACGGTCTTGCCGGAGCCGAACGGTCCCGGAATCGCCGCCGTCCCACCCTTCGCGATGGGGAACAGCCCGTCGAGGATGCGCTGACCGGACACCAGCGGCGTCCGGGGCGTCTTCTTGTTGTTCGCGGGCCGCGCGTCACGGACCGGCCACTCCTGGTGCATCGAGATCTCCTCGCCGGTGTCGAGTTCGACGACCGTCTCCTCGACGGTGAACTCGCCCGACTCGACGGCGACGACCTCGCCACCCTCGAAGTCCGGCGGGACCATCACCTTGTGCGTGATCGTCACCGTCTCCTCGACGGTGCCGACCACGTCACCCGGTGCGACCTCGTCGCCTTCCTCGACCTGCGGGGTGAACTCCCACTCCTTCTCGAGGTCGATGCCCGGTGCGTCGACACCTCGGTCGAGGAACGCGCTGCCCATCTTCGATTCCAGTACGTCGAGCGGGCGCTGGACACCGTCGTAGATACTGTCCAGCATACCGGGACCGAGGTCGACCGACAGCGGCTCGCCCGTGTTCTCGACGGGTTCACCGGGGCCGACCCCCGACGTCTCCTCGTACACCTGAATGGTCGTGATGTCACCCTCGATCTCGATGACCTCACCCATCAGCCCTTCGTCGCCGACGTAGACGACGTCGTTCATCCGGGCGTCGAGGTCTCGGGCTGTCACGACCGGCCCACTCACGCTTGCGATCACGCCGTCCTCGCGGACGGTCTGTTGTGTTGCCTGACTCATTGTTAGTCCTCGTCCATCAGGTCGATCCCGATGGCTCGTTTGATCTGGTCGCGGAGTCCGCCGCCGCCCGCACCGCTCTCGCCGAGGGTCACGAGCGTCGGCTCGATACTCCCCTCGACCGACTCCCGGACCGACCGGGAGAGGTACTCGAGGTCCTCGTCGTACATCACGATGATGCCGACCTCCTCGTCCGAAAGCGTTCGGGTGACGGCGTCGTCCAGCTGTGCGTCTTTCTCCGCTTCGGGGACGTTCTCGAACTTCCGAACGCCCGCGAGCCGGAATCCGGTGGTGAAGTCCGGACTGCCGATGACGGCGATCTCCTGGCTCATATGATCACCAGCTCCTGTTCGATCTCCTCCGGGGACAGCCCGGCCTCCTTGGCGCGGGCGATGGCCCGGATGTTGTCGACCTCACGCTCCTTGGCGAGGATGAACGAGATCACCGGCGTCACCGACAGCGGGAAGACGCCCCCGAGGCTGTCGGCGTACTCGAGCAGTGCGCCGTCGAGCGCGTGCTCGAACGCGATGAGACTCTCGGCCTCCTCCAGTTCGCGGAGCGCGTCCGAGAGGTCGTCGCCGTAGGTACTCTCCCGGATCGCGTTGACCAGTTCGTCCTGGTTGTTCGCCAGCGCCGCCAGTTCCGTCGCGGAGAAGAGTCGACCGCCCTCGATGTAGTACTCCGAGGGGTCGATGTCGGCACCACTGCGCGCGAGGCGGAGCGCGTTCCGGGCGTTCCGGAAGTCGATCTCCGCCTCCAGGAACTCGACGTACAGCGACAGCGCCTCGCTGTTCGCGCGGATGTCGCCGAGCAGGTTCTCGTAGAACGTCCGGTCGACCGCGTTCTCGAGCGGGACGAGGACGCCGGTCTCCTCGTAGTCCTCGAACGCGTCTTCGAGGGCGGGACCGAACATCGTCCGGTCGAGCGCCTCGATCACGGCCTCGATGTCGCCGGCGTCGAGCAGTCGCGTCAACAACTGCTCGTCGAACTCGCCGGCCCGGATCAGGTCGGTCTCGATGTCGTCACGACTCGCGCCCGAGTAGACGCCCCGGATCACCGTCTTCACGTTCCAGGCGTCGAACTTCCGGAGGTAGCGGGCGATCAGGTCGTACAGCCGGCCGTCGGCCCAGTCCAGGATGTCCTCGAACTGCGCGGCGAGGTTCCGGTTCAGGGCGTACTCGATGAGGTCGACGCCCGAGTGGCGACTCCCGAGTGCGTTGATCTCGCGTTCGTACTCCGACTCCTCCATGAACCGGGCGATCTCCGCCGGGCCCATCCGAACGAGCTTCCGGTAGTCGTCGTCGGAGAACAGCGACGCTCGGCGCGACCGGACGCGAGCGTTGACGTACTCCGGATTTGAACTCCCGGTCGTGCTCATTGGTCGAAGAGTCTGCTGCTGATCGCCTTCAGTTCGTCCTCCCAGACGCCTTCCAGGATGGAGTCGAAGGTGTTGTTCACGCGAACCCGGGACGTCTCACTCTCCACGACGACACCGCCGAGACAGTCGCGCTCGCCGTCGAGCGTGAAGCCGTCGTAGTCCGCGAGAATCTCCGTCAGGAGCGCCTCGTCCTGCGGTGCGCCGTAGACCGCGACCGAGTCGTCTCCGTCGAACTCCTCGGCGGCCGCGTCGAGCAGCGCGCGGGTGAGCTCCTCTCGCTCGTCGCCGTCGATGTCGGCGACGGCCTGCTCGACCCGGTCGTGGACGTCCTCGAGGACGTCACGACGGGCTTCGAGCCGTTGCTGTTTCGCTTCGAGCTTCGCGCTGGAGAGCGTCTGTTCGCGCTCCTGTTCGATCTGTCGTTCGACCGCACGCTCCCGCTCTGCGAGGATCTCCTCGGCGTCCTCCTCGGCCTCGGCGACGATCCGATCGGCCTCCGCTTCGGCCTCCTCGCGGATTTCCTCTGCACGCGCGCGGGCTTCGTCTCGAATGTCCTCGACGACTGTTTCCAGACTCATGATGGAAAGAGAGGGGGGTGTCTAGACGAGGAAGACGACGACCAGCGCGAGAATGACGATGGTCTCCGGCAGGACCGTCAGGATGAGGCCCCGGACGAACATGTCCTCGTCCTCGGCGGTCGCGCCGACCGCGGCGGCACCGATACCGCGCTCCGCGTACCCGGCACCGAGAGCCGCCAGTCCCACGGCGAGGGCGGCACCGGCAGTCGGCGGGATGGCGGGCGATGCGTTCTGCAGTACGACGTCTGTCAGCTGAGTTGCGATGTCGAACATTGTATTGGTAGGTTTCCTGTTGACCGCGTTCCTCTGTTCCGAACAGGCGTATGTGGTCCCAGGTAAGTCTTAAAGCTTCCCAAAACCGTCGGAGGCCGCCGCTCTCGCACGGACAAGTGTTCGTAACGAACGTCGATATCGGCCGTCCGTCCAGAACGGTGCTGCGGCGAAGGCGAGTGTCTGCGACTACTCGTCCGTGGTGTACGACCGCTCGTAGCCGAACGGTTCGTACTCCTTGCCGCCGCCGTCGTAGAACTTCCCGAAGAACTCCACGTACTCGAGACGCACCGCCTGCAGACCGGCGGAGGTGACACCGAGTGCGAGGACGATGACGTGTCCGAGCACCAGCACGACGATCCCGAGCAGCGCCAGCGCGATGCCGCCGTTCACCAGGCCGGGGAACATCACCGCCTCGGCCCCGTAGTTGGTGACCGCGTACTGCTGGTTGTGCTGGATCATGAAGTGGAACTCGCCGGCGTCGTCCACGTAGGCCCCGAAGAACAGCAGGTTGACCGTGAAGGCCATCCCCGCCTTCGCCAGCAGGACTGCGGCGATCCGGGTGTACGACACGACGTTGACGAGGGTGTCGAAGATCTCGACGACCTCGACGGTCGGGCCGGACAGCAGGAGGAGCGCGCCGACCAGCACGAGCGCGAACCCGAACCACCCGACCGGCTCCGGGAAGCCGGCGAAGCCGAGTCCGAACGGGTTCCCGTTGAACACGGCCTCGGGGCCGGCGATGAAGCCGGGTTTCACGCCGCCTTCACCGGCGGAGATGGTGCTGAACACGAACACCCAGAGACCGTTCATCGCCAGGATCCACGACCCGGTCTCCTGCATCGCCTCTTTGAACCCGTGGAACTCCAGGTCCTCCAGGAACTGGAAGACGTAGCCCACGTTGAGGTGGAGCAGGCCGATCAGCAGGCTCACCACGAGCCAGCCCTGCGCCCACTCGACCGCGCCGGGCGACAGGCCCTTCTCCATGGGCGGGTGCGACAGACCGAGTGCGCCCTCCCAGAGGTACTGGCTGATCAGGTGCAGGCCGAAGATCTCGCCGTAGAGGATACCGAAGATCGTCGTGAAGACGCCGGCGAAGATCGTCACGCCGCCCATGCTCTTCAGCGCGTCGCTGTCGAACTTGGTGTAGAGGTAGTAGCCGATCCCGGTGTAGACGAGTCCGTACCCGAAGTCACCGATCATGAACCCGAACAGCACCGGGAACGTCAAGAAGAGGATGATCGTCGGGTCGAACTCCTTGTACTTCGGCTTGCCGACCGCGCCGACGAGCACCTCGAACGGACTGACCCAGCCGGGGTTGTCCTGCACGACCGGCGGTTCGTCGTCGTTCATCACGACGCCGCCGCCATCCGCGCGCACCTCGTCGCCGTCACTCGCACTCCCGCCGTCTGCGGCCGTGGGCGTGCCGCCCTCGGCACCGCCGGCCGCGCCGCCGGGCACCTCCTCGCGGACCTTCTCGCTCCCGTCGGCACCGAAGCTGGCGCGTTCGAGTTCCTCGACTTCCACGTGGTCGCCGACCGTCTCCTGCAGTTGAGAGGCGAACTCGGTGTACCGCTCGGTCGGAATCCACCCCTCCGCGACGAACGCGTTGTCCGTCGTGGCGAACGAGAGCGGCGCTTCCGTCTTCTGGACGTCGATCGAGAGCTTCTCCTCGGCCGCGAGCAGGAAGCTCGCCGCGTCGAGTTTCAGTTCGTCCAGTTCGTTCTGGACGGTCGTCAGCTTCGACTCTAGCTGCTGGCGTCGGTGGTTCAGGTCCTGGACGTACTCCTCGGGACTCCCCTCGGCGTCCGGAATCGACAGTTGCGTGAACTCGACGCCGACCAGCGCGTCCTGCAGGACGGTCTCGTCTGCGGTGTCGGTCGGGTGTGCGAAGACCGCCACGGTACGCCCGCCGGTGAACAGTTCGAAGGCGTCGATACCGTCGGCGTCCACCAGCGCGCGCTCCACGGTCGCCTGGTCGCCCTCGCCGACGACGACCTGCAGGGAGTCGTACCCCGAGAGGAGGTCGAGGTCCAGCCCGAGGTCGGCGAACGGCTCGACCGCGTCGAGTTTCTCTTCGACGTCGCGGAGCTCCGACCGGACGTCGTCCCGCCGGTCGTTGAGGTCGTTCACCTGCTCGCGGACCTCGGCGAGTTCCGCGTCGAGTTTCTCGTCGGTGACGATCTGTGTCGGGCCGGCGTCCTCCGGCGACACGTCGAGGATGCTCTCGATGGAGCGTACCGTGACGAGTTTGTCGGAGGCGTCCTCGGCACCCTCACCGGGGTTGCCGGGCGCGAAGCCGTCCCAGGTCCCGTCGTACTCGGTGACGTGCAGGAGGTGCATGTCGTGGACCGTCTCGACGACGTCGTCCATTACCCCCTTCGATCCCGTCACCGAGACCTTGCTCATCTGCTCAGGTCTGAGCATGCACCGCCTCCGTGAACGCCGTCAGTGCGTACTCGACCGCCTCGTCGGAGCGTTCCTGTGCCTCGTCGACGAGTTCCTCGCGGGTCGCCTGCCCCTCTTCGAGGATCTCCTCGCGGCGGGCCTCGATCTCTTCGCGGGCCTCCGCGAGGCGCTTCTCCTCTAACTCGTCTGCCTCCGCTTCGGCCTCGGATCTGATCTCGTCGGCCTGCCGGCGGGCCTCCGCGATGATCTCCTCGCGCTCGGCTTCGGCGTCCGCGACGATCTCGTCTGCCTCCGCCTCGACCGCCTTGACTCGTTCGAGAACCTCTGGTCTCGGCATGCTTACAATCACCGGGAAGTTGCATGACGGCGTATAAGGTGTTTGCGGAAACCGTCGGGTCTCACGACGGGTTCGCGGCCGAACGAGGTTCCCCGCCGGTCACCACACTTGAAACCCCGTCGTGTTCTGGCACAGCGTACACGGTCGTCGGGTGCCTCTTTCCGAGTGCCGACGGTCGTTCGTCGGCACGACGCATCGACCGCCGACTGCCCGACGCAGGCGACAGCGCGAGCGATCGGACAACCGACGGACAGAGCGAACGATCGGACGCACGACAGCGACCAGCACCGACGAACGCGACAGCGACCAGCACCGACGAACACGATAGCGATCAGCACCGACGAACGCGACAGCGACCAGCATCGACGCCGAACGATCCGGCCGTCGGCGGGCAGGGTCTCCCGCCGACGGCCGACCTCGGACGACCAGCCCGTCTCTCGCGTGGTCGCCGTCCGCGTCGACGGCGACCGTCTCGACGACCCACGGGCGGAGTGGGGTGCCGCCCGTCGGTGTCGTCGGAGTGGTGGCCGACGACACCCGTCGAATCCTCTTGCTGTGATCGGCTCACGACCGCCGGGTCTCACCGCAGGCGCGCGAACTCGACCGCGAGCACCCGGCGTTCGAGCAGACTCACGCCCGCGACGACGACGAGGAACCCGAGGACCGTCTCGACCGTCACCGGTTCCTGCAGGAGGAGCCACCCGGTGAGCGCGGCGACGACCGGCACGAGGTACGCGACGAGGTTCGCGCGGACCGGGCCGATGTCGCGGATCAGGCCGAAGTAGATCGGGTACGCGAGCGCGGTCGAGAACAGCGACAGCGACAGGAGCGCGACCACGACGCTCGGGGCGGTCGCACCCGGCCCGACCTGTTCGCCGAGGGCGAGACTGGCGACGTGGAGCAGGCCCGCACCGAGCGCCATCGCCCACGCCGTGAGGGGGACGCTGTCGAGGTCGGTGTCGAACCGCCGGAGGAGGACACTGCCGAAGGCCACCGCGACCGCCGCGCCGAGCACCAGCAGTTGGCCGACCGTCGAGCCCTGCGTGAGCGTCTCCGGGTTCGGCTGGACGATGACGATCACACCGACGAGTCCGAGGAGGATGCCGAGTCCGTCACGGAGGTCGATGCGGTCCTCGAGCAGGACGACCGCAAAGAGCGGCGCGAGGATCGGATTCAGGCCGTACATCACCGACGCGGTCGCGGGCGTGGTCGTCTGCTGGCCGAGAAACAGCAGGCCGTTGTTCGCGGCGACGACCGCGACGCCCGCGACGAGGATGCCGGCGAAGTCGGCACGCGAGCGCGGGAGCCACGCGTCGTACCGCCACGCCGAGTACACGAGCAGCGGCGGGACCGCGAGGTCGAACCGGATGCCGGCAAAGA
This sequence comes from Salinirubrum litoreum, assembly GCF_020567425.1. NCBI lineage: Archaea > Methanobacteriati > Methanobacteriota > Halobacteria > Halobacteriales > Haloferacaceae > Salinirubrum > Salinirubrum litoreum. The sequence continues at coordinate 1,683,562 of NZ_JAJCVJ010000001.1, forward strand.
GGAGCGGCGGGAGCGGCCCGAGTCCGGCCTCGATGGCGACGAAGGACGCGCCGAACAGCACCGCGAGCAGGACGAACAACCCGGCGTTCCGGTAGCGACCGATCACGGCGCGTCACCGTCTGGCTGTCGCGGTCTCGGCGGTCGGCGTGTCATCTACGCGTCGGTTGGGTCGCTCGCCCGAAGAACCGCACGGTTCCAGCCGAGTCCGGGTCGGGGCGTGTCCGACTGGCTGTGGCGTCGAACTCCCACCAGCTATGTGCGGGGGCCGACAACGCCCGGACGATGCCACGCACCGGCAAGATCAGCGAGACGTTCTTCCGAGAGTACGTCGCCGAGCGCCTCGGCGCGACCCGCGACGACGTGCGTCGCGGCCCGAAACACGGCGTCGACTTCGGCGTGATCGACGCCGGGGACGCGGCGGTCGCGGTCGCCACCGACCCGGTCTCCATCCTCCCGTCGCTCGGCTTCGAACGCGCCGGTCGGTTCGCGGTGCAGGTGCCCATCGCCGACGTGGCGGTCTCGGGGCTCGACCCCTCGCATCTCGCCGTCTCCTTCTCGCTGCCGCCCGAGATGACCGACGACCAGTTCGCCGCCGTGTGGCGGGCCTTCGACGCCGAGTGTGCCGACCTCGGCATCAGCGTCGTCACGGGGCACACCGCCCGGTACGAGGGCTGTTCGTTCCCGTGGGTCGGCGCGGTGACGGTGCTCGCGGTCGGTGATCCGGACGACATCGTCTACCCCGACGGCGCGCGACCGGGCGACGACCTCCTCGTGACGAAGGGACCCGCCGTGGAGTCGGCCGGCCTGCTGACGACGCTGTTCCCCGAGGAGGTCGACCTCGACCCGGAGACACTCGCTGTGGCGCAGTCCCGACTGGACGACACCGACGCGATCCGGGACGCACTGACCGCGAGTGCCGCTGGAGGTGTCACCGCGATGCACGACGCGACCGAGGGCGGCCTGCTCGGCGCGTTCCACGAGATGGCCCACGCCGCCGGGGTCCGACTAGTGATCGACTCCGACCGCGTGCCGATCATGCCGGGCGTGCTGGACGCCTGCGAAGCCCTTCGAATGGACCCGTGGCGCGCGACGACCGCCGGGACGCTCCTGCTCGCGGTCGATCCAGCAGACACCGACAGTGTCGTCTCGGCGCTCGAATCGCGGGGGACCCCGGTCGGTGTGGTCGGCCGCGTCGAGGACGGGTCGGGCGTCGTGCTGGACGGCGAGGCGACTACGGTTCCGGAGGGCGATTCGTCGTGGCCGGTGTACGAGCGCCTGCTGAGTAGTCGGGACTGACGCGAGGGTACTTCACCGAGGCGGACGCCAGCCACGCCGAGACAGCCAGCCGACGAGCGCGCCGAGCGGGACGAGCACCGCACCGACGAGCGGACTCCACTCGACTACCACGGTTCGTGTCACGACGAGCGATGCCCCGAGATAGGTCGGAAAGACGCGGCTCACCGTCGCCCACTCCGCGCCCGTGACGGCGCCGAGGATGACGGGGAACGCGATCACGTACAGTCCGGCGAGGACCGGCACGAACAGGACGGTCCCGACTGCGACGGCGGCCCCCGCGAGCGCACCGCGTCTCGGCGTCGACGTCGCCGACGCGAGTCGTCGCCACGCCAGCGTCCCGACGACGATGCCGGCGACGAGCGCGAACTGCGGGGCGTAGCCGACCCAGTACCGGCCGTCGGCAGAGAGTCTGAGGAAGTCGGCCCCGACCACGAGGAGGAGCAGGAACAGGAGCGACACGAGCAGCGCCGCGACGCCGGTGACGACGCCTGCGCCGAGGGCACGCCGCGAGACACCACCACCAGCCCCTCGCCACAGGTTCATACCGCAGTCGTCGGCGGCCGACGACATAACGACGCGCTTCCGGTAGTCGCTGGTGACCAGCGTGGGCGGGTTCCCGAGAGAGTGCGCGGTCAGCGTGGGCGGGGTCCCGAGAGGGTGCGCGGTCAGCGTGGGCGGCCACCGGAGTTCGATTTTTCCAGCAGCAGTTCCAATGAGACGACATGGCCGACCTCGAACTCGCGCTGGACTGGACACCGAACACGAACCACACCGGTATCTTCGTCGCCGAGGCGGAGGGCTACTTCGCCGACGCCGGTCTCGACGTGGCGATCAGATCACCGGCCGAGGACGACTACGGCGAGACGCCCGCAAAGCGCGTCGCGACCGGCGAGTCCGACCTCGCCATCGCGCCCTCAGAGAGCGCGATCAGCTACCACACACATCCCGAGTACCCCGACCTCACGGCGGTCGCGGCGGTCTGCCAGCGGGACACGAGCGCCATCGTCACGCTCGCCGAGAGCGGCATCGACCGCCCCGCGAAACTCGACGGGCGGACCTACGCCTCGTACGACGCCCGGTTCGAGGACCACATCGTCCGACAACTGATCCGGAACGACGGCGGTGCGGGCGACATCGAGATCGTCACCCCGCCGAAACTGGGCATCCCGAACACCCTGCTCGACGGGTCGGCGGACGCGACGTGGGTGTTCGTGCCGTGGGAGGGGTTGCTGGCAGAACGCGACGGGATCGATCTGAACGCCTTCCGACTGGACGACTACGGCGTCCCCTACGGCTACACGCCGACACTGCTCGCCACGCCCGAGACCATCGACTCGGAGGCCGACCGCCTCCAGGACGCACTCTCGGCAATCGGCCGGGGTTACGAGTTCGCAGTCGAGAATCCCGAGGAGGCGGCCGACCTGCTCTGTGAGACGGCCGAGGGACCCCAACTGGACGACCGCGAGTTCGTCCGGGAGAGCCAGCGCCGCATCGCCCCGGCGTACCTGACGAGCGAGGGAGACTGGGGCGTGATGGCGTGGGACCGGTGGGCCGACTTCGTGGACTGGCTCGTAGAGGAAGGAATCCTGACGACACTCGACGGGGAGCAGTTGGCCTTCGAGGACGTGGCCCCCGACGCGCTGTTCACGAACGAGTTCGTGGCGTAGATGGCTGCCTGAGGAGTCGATGTCGAGTAGCCGCTCTCGTCACGTGAGGAACACGGCTACTGCCAGGTGACGTACGCGAGTACCGCGATACCGACGGTCTCCAGCACCTGGAGGATCATCATGAACTGGACGGCGAGCGTCGGCATCGCGGGGGCGGTGAAGTAGAAGTACAGCGCCACGACGTTCTCCGCGAGCAGGAAGGTAGCGAAGATCATCGTCCCGAGCGTCATCGGCGCGCGGACCTCCCGGTAGGTGCGCGCCCAGACCGCGAGCAGTCCGAGCAGGAGGACGATGTTCACCCCGGCGGCGACGCGTGCGGCGTCGAGCATGAGACTCATCGGTGCGGTCCTCCGTCGTCGGCTATCGTGGCCCGTCGCTGGTGTTGCTGGTGTCGTTCGTGGTGCATGCTACTCCACCTGTGAGATGACCTTCTCCACGGTGTCCCAGTGGTTCCGGGCGCGCTCGCTCGGCAGGTACACCGTCCCGTAGTCGGCGTCGCCGCTGGTGACGATGCCGTTCTGCTCCAGCACGTCGAGGTGGTGCCGGACCGTGTTGTACGCCAGATCGAGGTCCTCGGCCAGTCGGTTGGCGTTCCGTGGTCGCTCGTCCAGCGCCCGCAGGATGCGCGCCCGGTTCGGTCCTCCGCGCGTCCCGGCGAGGGCCTGCCAGAGGACCGTATCCATACGCTACCGTGTTCTCCGGCGCTGGACAAGAATCCACCGACCCGACGCTGGTCGCCGGAGAACCGACCGGTCACCGGGGTCGTGACCGCTCGACGAGTCCCGTCGCTGGCCGTGCAGGCCACCTCGCCGACCGTCACGAACCTGTTTCCCACGTAGAACAAGTGGGCGAATCGGACCCAAAACGTTTTCGCTCACCCCCCGCGAGACCTCTCGCTGGACGCATTTTCGCCCGATTTTCGGGAGATTTGAGTCTGAGTTGCGAAAGTTGTTAACTACCGAACATACGTACGACTGTTCGGATGACATCAGACAGATCGAACGCGACGCGGCGGCGTGTACTACTCGGCCTCGGCACCGGTGCGACGGTCGCCCTCGCTGGCTGTACCGGCGGCGGTGGCGACGGCGGCACCGACACGGCGACACCCACCGGAACGGCGACCCCGACAGAGACGCCCACCGAGACGGAGACCGAGGAACCGGCCGGCACCGCAAACGTCCGGGTCGGGCACATGTCGCCGAACGCACCGAACGTGGACGTGTACGTCGATGGCTCGGCCGTCCTCGAAGACGTGCCCTTCGGCGCGGTCAGCGAGTACCTCGAGGTCCCCGCCGGCGAACGGGAGGTCGAGATCACCGCCGCCGGCGACCCCGACACCTCGGTCTTCGCCGGGGCGGTCCCGGTCGAGGCGGACACCGACTACTCGGTCGTCGCGATCGGCGAGATCGGCGACATGGCCGACCAGGCGTTCGAGCCGCTCGTCTTAGAAGACGACAACAGCGATCCGGGTGGCGACACGGCCCGCGTCCGGGCCGTCCACGCCTCGCCCGACGCACCCGCCGTCGACATCACCGTCGCGTCCAGCGGGGACGCGCTGTTCGACGGCGTGGCGTTCGGCGACGCCGGCTACGTCGAGGTCCCTGCTGGCGACTACACCCTCCAGATTCGCGGCGATACGGACAGCAACGACGGCGACGTGGTGGCCGAGTTCGACGTGAGCCTCGCCGGCGGGCAGGTCTACACCGCCTTCGCGGCCGGCTACCTCACCCCCGACGACGAACCGGCCGACACGCCCTTCGACCTGCTCGTCTCGCAGGACACCGGCGACGGGATGATGGAGATGGACCCGGCGAGCGTCCGGGTGTCGCACATGTCGCCGAACGCGCCGAACGTCGACGTGTACGTCGACGGCTCGGCCGTCCTCGAAGACGTGCCCTTCGGCGCGACCAGCAGTTACCTCGAACTCGCGGCCGGCGACCACACGGTCGAGATCACCGCCGCCGGCGATCCCGACACCTCGGTCTTCTCGGGCGACGTGACCGTGGCAGCCGGGACCGACTACACCATCGCCGCGATCGGTGAGATCGGCGACGACGCCGACGAGGCGTTCCGCCCGCTGATCCTCGAAGACGACAACAGCGATCCGGGTGGCGACACGGCCCGCGTCCGGGCGGTTCACGTCTCCCCCGACGCGCCCGCAGTCGACATCACGGTCAACTCGACCGGCGACACGCTGTTCGACGGGGTCGCGTTCGGCGAGTCGGGCTACGTCGAGGTCCCGGCGAACGACTACACCCTGCAGATCAGAGGTGACACCGACAGCAACGACGGCGAGGTCGTCGCCGACTTCGACGTGAGCCTGAACGGCGGGCAGGTCTACACCGCCTTCGCGGCCGGCTACCTCACCCCCGACGACGAACCGCAGGACGTGTCCTTCGATCTGCTCGTGACGCAGGACACCGGCGGGATGTCGTAGGCTGCGAGTTCCCCGTCGGCCACCGACCGACGCTCTTTCCGGTGCGGTGTGTTTAACCGCCAGCCTCGCGTCCACCGGAACAGGATGCGTGCCGGTCCCCTCCTCAGCCGAGCGTTCCTCGTCTGTGTCCTCCTCGCGGTGCTGTTCGGGGCATGCGTCGCCTACGGGTCGGTCGGTCCCGCACCCGAGCGCAACGTCTACCCCGACCACCGCGACATCGCCGACGACTACGACCGGTACGTCGGCGACCGGGTGGTCGTCAGCGGCGAGGTCGTCTCGACCGACCCACTGGTCGTCTCTGCCAGCGACGGGCAGGGTGCAGAAACCGAGTACCGGATCGTGGAGAGTGACCGCAGTCCCGCCGTCGGCCAGAGCCTCTGGACGTTCGGCGTCGCCAGACCGGACAGCGTGATCGCGGCGAATCGGGGTGTCGTCGTGCCGGCGTACGGCAGTCTCTACGCCTACGGGGCGTCGGCACTCGCGGGCGGGTGGGTGCTCGGTCGGGTCGTCCGGCGCTGGCGACTCGACCCCGAGGCGGGACTCGTCCGTCGGGACGAACCACTGTGGGTTCCACTCGGTGTCGGACAGCGCGGCGACCACGACCCGAGTGGCGCCGACACCACCGGCGACCGGGAGGGTGAGGATGCCTGATCTGTTCGCCCACGCGGTGATCGGCTACTGTCTCGGGACCGCGCTCTCGTTTCGGTACGACTGGCTGACGCCGACCTACGTCACGGTCGTCATGGCCGGGGCGTTCGTCCCGGACGTCGCGAAGATATTTCTGCTCGTCCCGGACGCGGTCGTGTCCGACGCGCTCGGCCTCCCGTTCTCGTGGTTCGCGCTCCACACCGTCGGCGGGTCGGCGGTCGCGGTGCTGATCGGCGTGGTGCTGGTGGCGGGCGAGGAGCGTCGCCGGGTACTGGGACTGCTCTCGCTCGGGACCGCCTCGCATCTCGTCGCCGACGCGCTCCTGTTGACGGCCACCGGCTACTCGAAGCCGATGTGGTGGCCCGTGGCGCACGTCGGGCTTCCCTCGCCGGGATTGTACCTGAGTAGCGAGCCGACCCCGCTGTTCGTGGCGAGTGCGGTCGCGGTCGTGCTGTGGGCGCTTCGGCGGCGGCGGGCGAAGGCAGAGTGAGCGAGACGACGACGCCGGGGATTCAACACGCCTGCCGCCGTGGACCTCGTATGAAGCGGCGGACACTCCTCGCACTCGCGGGGGTCGTCGGGACGAGTGGCTGTCTCGGGTACGACGTGGTGGAGGAGGACCGGAGGACCGAGCGGAAGGTCCGCATCGCCGAACTGGAGGCGACCCTCGAGCGGCGAGACGAACAGATTCGGCGCTTCGAGGAGGCACTGACGGACCGCGAGGAGACCATCGGCGACCTCCAGTCACGGCTCTCGACGCTCCGTGAGCGACTCGACGGCCTTCGGCTGAACCAGGCGAGTCTCGTCGCCGACTGGGCGGAGGTCGGCGACGTCGCCCGGCGGGCGACCGACAGCGTGACGGGTGACACCGCCACCGTCGCCGTCAACTGCACCGCCCCGCGCTCGATGATGCACTCGACGCGCCGACTCGCCGTCTCCGTCGAGATGCGGAACCTGAACGACGAGATCGCACTCGCGGACACCGTAGAGTCGACCGTCGAGATCGACCCCGACCAGCGACTGGTCGAGACGACCGTCGACGTCGACGTGACCTACCTCCCGTCGAGTTGGTACGTGGGGTTCGTCGGCGTGCGCGACGTCGAGACCGGGGCGACGACGCGCCGGGAGAGTGTCGAGTTCGGCGTCGAGGCCGAGTCGGCGTGACGTGCGGTCGCGGCGAGACGGTCGAGTGGACGACGCCCGTCAGTCGTCGCCACCGACCGTGATCACGGGCACCGGCGCGGTCCGGACCGTCTTCTCTGCGACACTGCCGAGCAGGATCCGGTCGGTGCCGCGTCGCCCGGTCGTGCCCATCACGACCGCGTGTGAATCGGTCGACTCGATGGCGTCGCGGATCACGTCGACCGGACTGCCGCGTTCGACGTGCGTCTCGACGGTGACGTCGTAGTCGGCCGCCGCGTCCGCGACCGACTCGACCGCCTCGCGGGCGGCGCGTTCGCTCTCCTCGCTGGCGACCGTCGAGCGTACGTCGAGTCCCAGTGCCGTCTCCTCGACCGCCGAGAGCGCGTGGACCGTGGCGTCGAGCGCCGCCGCGAGCGAGAGTGCGTGCCGGACCGCACGGGTCGCTTGCTCGCTCCCGTCGGTCGGGACGAGGATGCGCTCGTAGGGGAAGGTGAACTCCTCGTCGGCCTGCATCCGGGTCGTCAACACGGGAACCGGCGAGAGCCGGACCACCTTCTCCGAAACACTCCCGCCGAGGTAGCGCGACAGCCCCTCCTTCCCGCGCGTCGGCATCACGATCAGGTCGTGTCCGTGGCTGTCGGCGTAGTCGACGATGGTCTCGGCCGGGTTGCCCTGGACCACGTCGGTCTCGTGGTCGACGCCGAGGTTCCGGAGCGTCTGTGCGCCCTCAGCGACGACGTCTCGGCCCTCCTGCACGAGGGCGTCGACGACCTCGTTCTCGACGACCGTGACGCTGTCGCGGTTCGTGTCGGCGACGTAGAGGAGGTGGACCGTCGCGTCGGCCCAGTGTGCGATCTGGCTCACGTGGTGGAGGACGTCGGTCGCGCCCTCGCTGCCGTCGAACGGACAGAGTACGTCGTCGTACATGATCGTGTGCCCGCTACGACGGCGGCGGCAAAAGAAGTTGACCCGCGTGTGGTACCGTCGCGGGCGGCGAGCGGGCGCGACGTTGATTGTCGTGCAGTCCCTCCGGTTCGACACCGAGATGCGCCGACGCACCTACCTCGCGCTCGCCGGGACCGCCGTGACCGGGAGCCTCGCTGGCTGTACCGACACCGCCGGGCCAGACACCGGAACCGGTGGGAGTGGCGACACGGCCGGTACTGGCAACGGGGGCGACACGACCGGCGGTGACGACGACGGCGGACAGCCCGACGACACGACTGCGGTCGCGGTCGAGCGTCTCACCACCCTGTCGAGTCCGTGGGCACTGACGACGATTCCGGACGACGACCGCTTGCTCGTGACCGAGCGCGTCGGCCAGTTGCGACTGGTCGATCCCGCGTCGGGCGACGTGCAGACGGTGCCGGGCACCCCCGAGGTGTTCGCACGCGGGCAGGGTGGGCTGCTCGACGTGGAACTCCACCCGCGCTTCCCCGAGGAGCCGTGGCTCTATCTCACGTACTCGGCCCGGCGCGAGGATGGCACGTCCACGACGCACGTCGGCAGAGGGCGGTTCGATCCGACCGCCGACGCGCCGCGACTCCGCGACTTCGAGCTACTCCACGCCGCCCAACCCTTCGTGAACTCGACCGGGCACTTCGGCTCCCGGCTGGCCTTCGACACCGACGAGCGACTGTACGTCACGGTCGGCGACCGCCAGTTCAAGGACTTCGGCCCGGACCACGTCGCACAGGACCTGACGAACGACCTCGGCACCGTCCTCCGGTTCGAGCCGGACGGGTCGATCCCCGACGACAACCCCTTCGTGGACGATCCAGAGGCGCGGGACACCATCTTCAGCTACGGCCACCGGAACGCGCAGGGGCTGACTCGCCACCCCGAGACGGGCGACATCTGGGAGGCCGAGTTCGGCGAACAGGACGGCGACGAGATCAACGTCCTCGAAGCGGGCGGCAACTACGGCTGGCCGGTCGCCGACGAGGGCTGTACCTACGGGTCGGGCGACCCGATCGGCGTCTCACATGCGGATCGGGAGGACGTGATCGCGCCGGTGTTCGGGTGGCCCTGCGGGAGCGGGGGGTTCCCGCCCAGCGGGATGACGTTCTACACCGGCGAGGCGTTCCCCGAGTGGCAGGGCGACCTCCTGCTCGGTGGGCTGGCCTCGCAGTATCTCGCACGGTTCACTGTGGCGGGTCGGGACGTACAGGAGGCAGAGCCACTGCTTGAGGGTCGTGGGTGGCGGATCCGGGACGTGCTCGAAGCGCCCGGCACGGGCGACCTGTTCGTCCTCGTCGACGGCGGGAACGCACCGCTGGTGCGGCTGTCGCCGGCCTGATGCGACACCAGCCGTCCGTGCCGACGTGACAACACATAATACTGTTTCGAGAACACGCGTATTTATGTTGGTCGAGTGACTCGAAAAAGTCGTGCCCCGCATCGACGACTGGCACGCGAGTGCCGAAGCGGCTCCCCTCCACGACGACGACCCGCCCGCGACACACGAGACCGATGACGGCGTGTACTACACCGTCATCTCCGAGTTGTCCGGTCCCGCCCCCGCGACCATCGAACGAGTCTACGTCCCGGTGTCGAAGGCGTGGAGTTGCGATACAGAACTCGTCACGGTCACCCCGAGACACGTCGAGACCGGCCGCCGCGGTGGTCGCCGACTGACCCACTTCGCCGGTGTCACGAGCGGCGACGGACCGAACGACCGGTCGTGGCGCGTCAGGGTAGACGTCCTCGCCGACCCGCTGGACGGGTATCACCGCGCCGGACTGCAACTCACCGAGACCGTCGACTACGTCGAGTTCCCACCCGAGACGCTCGTGACGGTCGCCGTCGGATGAGGTAGCGGTCGGTCACGGCGAGAGCGACCCGCTGCCCGACGAGACGGAGCCACCGTTGCTGGGGAGGACCCCGGTGACGACACTGCCAGCAGACGTGAAACGGCCACCGAGGTGGACGTCGACCGAAATCCGCGGTCCTGGGAGCACGCGCCGCCTGCCGTGCGGACCGCCCGCTGTGGTGCCTTGCCGTCTACTCCGGGTCGTTCTCGCGCGTGGCCGTTCCGGCACGGTAGAGACTCACCAGTTCCGAGAAGACCAGTGCGAGCACTGGTCCCCAGACGAGCAACAAGAACCCGTGGCTCGTGTTGGCGAACGCGATCACGTAGCCCAAGACCGGGACCGAGAACAGCACTTCTCCGACGACCTGCTGACGGTACACCGGTTCGGGGTCGGCGGCGTCGTTGTTGTCGCCCTTCGTTCTGAACCGGACTGATGTCTCGGCCGTGTACTTCTCGACGACCCGATGTGTGACGAGTCTGTTGTCGCCGCTCACGAAGGTAATGACGTCACCCTCCGTGATACGCTCCTCTACGTCGGACGATTCCACGTCGTCGACGAACACGACCGATCCCGTCGGGATGGCCGGTTCCATACTCCCGGAACTGACCGTCAACGCTCGGTCCGCACCGACGAGTCCGGGGAACGCCTGGGCGACGAAGACAACGACGGCTCCGAGCAGGGCGAGCGCCAGTACCACTTTGAGTGCCCTGCGGAGCATCGTTGCTTACTGGTTCTCCGGGTCGTACGAGGTGAAGTCCGGGGCTTCCGTGTGACGGCTCTGGATGAACTGGAAGTCCAGTTTGATAGACGTCCGGTCGCCCTGGATCTCGTTGCCCACACCGAACGGGATGTGGAAGTCGTAGCCGAAGTTCAGGGTGTCACCGGGCTTGAGCGGCTTCACGGTCTGCGTGTTGTTACCCGAGTCGCCGTTCTGGGGAACACTGCCGTCGAGCATCACCGAGCCCGTCGCGAGACTGGCGTGCCCGCCGGACGCAGTCTGGTAGCCGATGGTCATGTCGTCGTCGTTCCACAGCGCCGTCCCGATCGCGTTCAGGTTCTGTGACACGTCGAGCAGACTGCGAGGGGCGAGGTAGTACTCGGTGTCTTCGTCGATCCCATCGAGGTCGCCCGGGAGGGTATCTGCGTCGAACTCTCCCTGCGGGGTGAAGCCACCCCCGGTCTCGGGCTGTGCGTTCGACCAGAAGCCGGTCGGGGTCGCACCCGCGTACTGGCCAGTGAAGCCGTCGTCGTCGAAGAACCGGCAGTTCGCGTCGCTGTCGTAGTACGGGATGATGTAGATGTTCTGTGCGAGTTCACCGTTTCCGTCCACCAGGTCGCCGCCGTTTTCGAGGTTCCCGTCCTCGTCGACGTTCTTGGAGTCGACGTCGTCGTCTGCGGCGATCTCCGGCTCGAAGTTCTTGTAGTCGTAGTTGTCGACGACGTTGACGCCCGAGGCGACCCACGCCTCGTTGGTCTCCACTTCGAGCGTGAAGTTGACACAGCCGTAGTCTCCCGGCTTCACGTCGGTGAACTCGACGTCGATGGGGACGGCCCGGTCGTTGTAGCCCGACGCGTCGAGGTCTGGACTCAGGTCGACTGCACTACGGCTCCCGTTCACAGGGTGGCCGTTGTAGGAACCGCTCCACGAGAGCGTCCCGTCGAGACCGCCAGCCGTGAAGGTGACCGAACGGTCTTCCGTGTCGCTCAGTTGGGCGAACGTCGCTGCGCCGCCGAGCGTGGTTGCTGCACCGATACTCGCGAGTCCGCCCAGGGCCTTGCGGCGACTGATGCTGAACTCGCTTCCGCTATCAGAGTTGTCTTCGTCTGTCATGGTTGGATCTGGGACGAGAGCCCCACGGCGGTCGTCCGCCAGCCACCCACTGTCTCGAAGTGGGGAAGGTCCCTGTCGGAGAGTTGCACTCCGGGGCGTCTACGCAGGGGTATCGATCGGGGGTGCCGGCGACGCGATCTCGAACGTCGCCGACACCGAGAGAGACACAGCCCGAGACCCGCCTTCGGCACGTGACGCACGAGGCTGTCACCGTACACGAGCGGAGGTCTGCTCAGGTCTGCCGAGCAGGGGGTGGCGCGCAGGGTCGAACGCTCGGTGGGGGAATCTTCGACCGATCGGCGCAGTTCTGGTCCGGGCATGCTGTGGTCCGGGCACAACGCCGTCAGTGGGTTGCACCCGATTCACCCCTGTTCGTGTAAGTGTGTAGTAGTAAACTCGCTTAGCAGTCTCATGCAACTCGTTAGTTCGTCTCAGCAACCGTCTGAGACGCCGAAGACAGATCCTGAGCGCGTCCGTCTGGACTGAGGCGTTCTTTGTGACCGACTGAAGCCCAGACTGTACGGGATTAATACCCAACTAAGTTCGATAATTCCCAGATAACTAATACGATAGTGTGTGGATTAGTTGTCATGAGATCGAGGTCGTCGGACACGGATGTCTGGCAACCACCGGTGTTCGACCGTGGTGGAGGACCGTCACGAGAGACGGTGTTCGACATCCTGCAGAACAGACGGCGGCGGTACGCCTTGCACTATCTCAAACAGCAAGAGACCCCCGTAAGGATCAGAGCACTCGTCGAACAGGTAGCCTCGTGGGAGTACGACACGCCGGTACGGGAACTGGCCAGGAAGGAACGCCATCGGGTGTACGTGTCGATGACACAGACCCACCTCCCGAAGATGGTCGACGCGGATATCGTGAGTACGGACGAGGATGCCGGAACGGTCAGGCTCACCGAGCAGGCCGCAAACCTCGACGTCTATCTCGAGGTAGTCCCCGAGAACGACATCGATTGGCCACAGTTCTACGCTGGAGTCGCGCTGCTCAACGTCGGACTCTTGAGTGTCGCGACGCTGAACGTGCCGGTCATCTCACAGGCACCGGACGATCTGTGGATGCTCGCGGTCACGTTGGTGTTTCTGTTCGCGGCACTGGTCCACAACTGGTTCCAGCGCAGGAATCAGCTAGGTACGGGAGGACCACCGCCGAGGTGAGCCAGACACCGTGATTCTCTGTTCGGGGACAAATCCCCTGTATCCGCCAATTAATCGGTTGTTAATCGCTAAAGCTCCCTTGGATGGTGACGAAGACACCGTTTGCGAACGTGTTAGCAAACTAATAATTATTCCGGTGCAAAGCTACCCTTCACAGTATGTGGGGGCACGAGCCAACGGATGAGTAGCGCGATAGCAGACTCACGGTCAGCCGAGACGCCGTCCCGGGACGACGTGTTCGAGGTACTCAGCAACGGTCGCCGCCGCAACGTGGTGCGGGCGTTGGAACGTGCTGGCGGCACTGTCGAGATCAGCGATCTCGCAGAGCAGGTCGCCGCCTGGGAGAACGATGTCCCACCGGAGGAGGTGACCTATCACCAGCGCAAGCGGACCTATACCGCTCTCCAGCAGTTCCACCTGCCGAAGATGGACGAAGCGGGGGCGCTACACTACGACAGCGACCGGGGAGTGATAGAGCCTGCCGACGACCTCGCCGACTTCAACGTCTATCTCGAGGTGGTGCCGGGGAGTAGCTTCCCTCGGAGTAAGTTGTACCTCGGCTTGGCGACTGCGTGTGTCGTCCTCGGGGTAGCCGGGTGGGTCGGACTGTTTCCGGTGACACTGGTACCGCCGCTGGCGTGGGGAGCGGTCTTCGTCGGTCTGTTCGTCGGAGCCGCACTCGTCCAGCGCCGAGCAAGCCAGAGCGTGGAAGCGGACGCCGACGGATCAGGCTACGGATCATGAGCATGCCTTCCCGACACACCGGCTGCGCGAGGACCGTTCGCTCGCCGAGTAGTGTTCGGTACTGCTTCGACGAGTGGAGGCGATCCGGATGACTGGCGACGCTGACGAGACGAGCCACGGGACGGTCCACTGGCTACGAGAGCAGATCGACCTGGCTGCCGGTGAGAGAATCGACGTGCCCGGTGTCGGTGGGCTCGGCCGACTCGCGACGATCGACCACCTCCGCAGAGCAGCCGATGACAGGATCGACGAGAGCGGCGCGGACGGGGACTGCAGAACGTCCGAGGTAGCCAGGGTGGACGTCTCCCGGCGCTCGATCCTCGCCGGGATGACGACCATCGGTGCCTCCGGAGCGCTGGCTGGAGCCGGCACCAGCGGACTGTTGAGCGACACCGAGCGACTCGGCGGTGACGACTCCGGTATCGTCGTGACGACCGGTGAGGTCGGCCTTCGGCTGGCCTGGCAGGAGGAGTACGACCCTCGCGACGGGAGTGGACAGACCGCTACCTCACCGGGGAGCGAGTGGCAGGGCGACTGTCCGGTATCGGGGTTCGTCGACGATCCGCCGAGCGCGTTCACCCTCACAGACCGCGTCCGGCCGGGAGACAGCGGGACGATCCGAATCGGCTTCGACGCCATCGGTAATCCCGGCTGGTTGTGGGGCGCGCTGTCGACGGACTGTCCCGGCGGCCCGCTGTCGGCGGCCATCGACGCGACGGCCACGTTCGGGCGCTGTACGGGCGGGAGTCTCGCGGTCGAACCGATCTACGCGGATGGCGAATCACACAGCCGGTTGACGGGGTCACTGTGTGCAGTGCTGGGGACGATCGCCGGCGGGGTCCGGTTCGGCGACGGCTGTCTCGATCCCGAGGAGACCTACCGGCTGGACATCGACTGGTCGTTCAGGCCACTCCCCGATCAGGTGTCCCGTAACGGGGCTCCGGACGCTGAGACTCCGGAGTACAGCGACGCCAGCGTCGCCTTTGGCTTCGACTATCACTACGTTCAGTGTCGCCATACCCCCAGTTCCGCGAGTCCGTTCGACGGTCAGCGCTGTGACTGTCCCGGGCGCTTCGGCATCAGCAACGTCGAGGTGTACGCCATCGAGGACGGAGAGCGTACGTACGCCGGCAAACTCGACCTCGGCGAGGACTACTGCGGTGACGCCGAGGGTGTACGGGAGAACGTCGTCGAACCGGGCCGCTACGCGCTCTGTGCCGACGAGACGCCAGGGTCGTACGAGATCGAAGTCACCGACACGACCGAGAAGAGAGAGGGCAACGACGTCGAGACGACCGGGATCGCTCTCGAACTGTTCCGAGACGGACAGCCGCGACAACTCTCTCGGGTTGACGTGTTCGGCGCCGGCAAAGAGCTCGTGTACGCCAGCGCCGCTGACTTCGACGGTAATGCCACGGCCGGGATTCTCTCCGGACCGCTGAAGACGCTCGACGAGCCTGGCAACGCCGGGACCGACACCGACCCCGAGACCGGCGGGAAAGGCGAGCGCGCCGGGAGTGACGACGGTGTCGAGACGGACCCGAGCCCCCCGGAGAGAGTCCGATGGGAGAGTTCGGGGGGTGACGACTGATGAGCGCGGACGGCCGCGACCGCTCGATACAGAAGCTCACCGTGTTGGCCGCCGTCGGGATGGTGTTACTGGCACTCGGAATCACCGGGGGGAACGCCACCTACGCGTACCTCGCTGACGGGGAGACCCTCGGAACTGCAAACGACCCGAACGTCATCGCGACCGGCAACATCGCCTCCGAACCGGTGACTCCCGGCGCCGGAAACACCGCCCCGACGACCAATGCGGGCAACAGTTCCGGCAGCGATCGCACGTGTGCGGGCAACACCGGCGCCGGTGACGCCGGCACCGACTGCACGACAGCGTCGATGCTGACGGTGTTCGGCGTGCCGGCCATCGCTGCGGTTCGACGGGAGTACAGCCTCCCGGCATCGCGCCGTGGTAGCTGAGATCGGTCGTCGTGAGACCTCATGCGTCGCCTGTGGTGTCCGTGGTCGCCCGACTGCTCAGTGCCGGCGAGGAGGTGCCCGGTCGGTACGTGGTACTGTCGTCGCTCAGAGCACGTCGGGTTCCGTCCCGGAATCCGTTGCTGGCTCGCGCCGGCCGAACCAGTAGCCGAAACCGAACGGGACGACACCGGCGACGAGTCCCAAAAGGACGACGAGCGGCCCGAGGAACAGGCCGACGAGTCCGAGTACGACGGTGATCGCTCCGACGACGAGGACGCCGAGACCGACAGTCAGTCCGGCGAGGCGGAGCCACTGCCGTCGGAACGCCAGCACGCCGGCGAGGACACCGCCTGCGACGACGAGCGCGCTCGCCGGCCCGGTGACGAACCGCGAGAGCGATCCGCTCTCGAACAGGGCAGTGCCGACGAGTGCGACCGGGAGTGCGAGCAGTGCGACCCCGACCGCACGACGCGGTGAGAGCGGGCGGTCGACAGTCGACTCGCGATAGCGGAGCGCGAGCAGGCCGAGTGCGACGGCGAGGTAGCCACGCCCGACCGGGATCAGTGCGAAGCCGACGAAAGTGCCGAGGAGGCGACCGGCGATGGCCGCCTCGTTCTCGGGGGCGACGACGTAGTAGGTTCCATCCTCTTCGTAGAGTCCACGCTCGATGCCGACGCCCGTAGCTGTCGCGTTCCCCGTCTCGACGGCCTGTTGGACGTCTGTGGACGCGGTCTCGACCGGCCGGGCGACCTCCGTGTAGACCGTCGTCGCGTCGACCGGGCGCATCTCGATCTCGACGGACGTCGTCTCGTCGTCTGTCGTCAGATTCCACGCGTAGTACTGGCTGTCCGAGACGACGAATCGGGTCGACTCCAGGTCGTCGAGTACGATCGAGAGGTCCGGCGAGACGGTCCCCGCGTAGGAGCCAGTTCGCTCGGCCTCCCGCACCGGTCGTCTGTGTTCCGGTTCAGTTCCGGCGAGTCGTTCGTTCAGGTCGGCGACGTCCGGAGCGACGTCAGCGACACGCTTGGGGTCCTCCCCCGGTTCGACGGCGGTGGCCGTGTAGGCGACATCACCGCTGGCGACGGCGTGGAAGGTGAAACTACAGCCGAGGCCGACGACGAGGAGGACGACTAGGGCGACGGTGCGGATGGACGGACGCGTGGAGGGCATCGTCCGTCGGTGATGGACGCCGATGTGGTAAGTCGCCCGTCTCGTGTGCGGCCCGTCGAGTCAGTTCCGACTCTGGAGCACGTACGCGATGAGCACGACGCCGAGGATCGAGAGTTGGAGCACATTCACACACAGAATAGGGATATGAGAGGCTCGTAGAGACGCTCTCAGCATCTGTCTTCGCGGTAACCGGTCTTCACACACTGGCTATTTCCCGGTAGAAGTGAGTACAAACGGGTGTGTGAACGGTCAGGAGCCACAGAGACAAACCGGGAGCATGTCGAGTCTGCCGAAAAGGCGGTCGAACGGGCTGTCGCGGGGCGTGTAGCGAGTCAGTCGCCGAATCGTCGATCCCGACTGTCGCAGACACAGCCACGGAGAAATCTTCACAATCGGTCCCCGTCTAGCGATTAGCCCGAGTGTGAAACCCGAACGTCGCCTGTCACGTCCCGTGAAGATATTCTAAAGTGCAGAATTCAGGCGACAGAAGGCTCAAGATACGATATCTCATCACCGAAAAGCAGCTGTCACCTCCGCGAGAATCGGGTTCACACTCGCTCACGAACAGCCCCGAGACCACTCCTACCGGGAGAATACGCCGATTGTGAAGAGACAGCGAGCTACGGAGAGACGGCGAGACGACGGCTCGACGGTGCTGTATCTTCGAAACCGAGTGTGAAACACGGAGACGGGAAGGCGTCACACGAGCCAGCCAGTCTCGAAGAGCATCGTACACAGCCACACAGAGCGGTCTCTCGGTGAACGGCCGGGGAGACGAACCGGGCACTCACAACAGCAAAACCGCACGACTGCACCCGTGTGTGAAGATCGCTTAGTGCAGAAGTGAGAATGAGAGTGAGAGAGCGTCGAGACGTACCTACGTCGTCACTCGCCGATCAGACGCTGCCGTCTCGAAGCGCCTCGACAGGGTAGATGGCCGTACACCCGGGCGTGTCGAGGCGGAACTGCTGGGGTGGCGTGTTCTCGCTGTACGTCTTCTCGACACGGGGAGTACCGTCGAGCGGGTCGTTCAGTGCTTGTAACACGGCATGGCCGTCCTTGCGCGTGAGCACGACCCAGATGGCCTCCTCGACGTCACAGTCGGCCATCTTGTCGAAGTCGTCCGGGGCAGCACGCCGCAGGTCGTGGTTGACGCGTTCGATCTCGACGGCGAGTGTGATGTCACCGTCAGCGTCGAGCCCGGCGATGTCGAGGCGTCTCTCGGCATCGAGGTCGTAGTACGGCATCACCTCGACGACGGGCGAGTCCGGGTCGGCGACGTACGTCGCATCGAGCCACTGGCGGGTCACTTCAGTAGCGAGCACGTGCTGGCTGGACTCCTCTAAGTCGCCTTTGCCGTGGCCGTAATCGACACCCTCGCGGTAGTGCTCGCCGATCACCTTCCGACCGTCCGGAGAGACCGAGTAGAGTCGGTGGGGGTGATCGCCGTCGTGTCGGAGCAGGTCGGCCTCAATGAGCGGATCGATGTCGTCGGTGTCGACGCCGAGATACTCCTGGAGTCGGACCATCGAGTCGGTCGTGAGGTCGTACTCGCGCGGATCGAAGCGGAGTTGCTGGGCGTTGTAGACTGCCTGCAGGAACATGAGCTGTCGGGGCGACCACTCGCTGTCGTGCACCTCTTCTGGAGAGAGTTTGAGGTTGACCGTCGTCACCGGGATGTCGTCGGGGTCGACACGGTCGAGCGAGGAACAACAGTCGATCACCCGGAAGAGGCCGTCCGTCGTCGGGTCGTATCGATTCGTACACTCTCTACAGAGAAGGGTGTGTGCGTCTTTCTGATACTCGACTGTCGGGGGGAGCCGTCGCGTGTAGGGTAACGGGGAGTCGAGTCGGGGGAGTTCGTGCGAGTCGTCCGCATCGTCCGGGTGAGTGGTCGCCGTGGGCGTCTGCTCGTCCGTGTCTGCGACCGGTCGGTGATCCGGTGGCCGCAGACCACACGTATCGGCGGTGCGGTCGAGTGCTGCCTGTCGGAGACGCTGGAAGTCGGCTTCTTCCTCGTCAGGGAGCGGATCGTCACCGAACGAGACACCAGGGAGGGGAGGAGCCGACACGGTGCCGAACGGTAGTGGGAGACGCTCGCCATACGTATTCGGTAGGGAGACGAGCCACTCACCACCTGCGAGCATACCGAGTCGGTTCTGCATCGCTGTTCGGTCGATTTGGTCGGTCGCGAGCATTTTTGCGAGCTCGTCTTCGACAGGGACAGAACCCAGACAGAATGTTGCGACGTTGTTCAGGACTTCCTTGTGGAGTCGGTTACTCTTCTCACGAAGCTGTGCTGGAAACTGCACCATCAGCGCGACCGAGAGATCGAACCCACGGGCTTCCGAGAGTAACTCGGTAAGCGCCGAGGAGGCAGCCACCTTCGCTGCTTCTTCGATGTAGAGATTGACCAGTGGAAGGTCGGCCTCGCTGCCTGCACGTTCGCGTCTCCGCCGAATGGCAAACCAGAGATGAGTGATAATCACGAGTGTGATGACGTTGCTCGATTTGGTTTTCACTCGGCTCATATCGAAGATGATCGTGACGTCCTCGTCGAGGTAGTCCTCGAAATCGAACCCTGGAGCCTTCTCGGTCGCGACGTGATCGAACATTCGAAGGTAGCGTCCCTTCTCTGCAAGTCGGTCGATGCGTGTATTGACGCCGGCCATGATGTTCGTGAACGTTTTGTGATTGTTAGCTGTGGCCGAGGAGAGGGTGCGCTGATGTCGTTCGATCGAAACCGACGGTGCTGACTGCTGTCGTTTCATCTGATCGACGACCTTGTAGAACTCACTGTGGGTGAACGCATCTGCCCCTCCGTGATAGGTGTCGAAACAGACGTGTAATAACGCGGTGATAATCGACTGAGCGTTCATCGCTTTCTCAAAGTGCTCGTCGCCTACAATCTCTTGGAGAATCTCTACGTATAGGTCGATGCGGTCCTCGACAGCGGTCTCACGGTCGATTCCAGCCTCAAGATCACGGCGGATGTCGAAAAACGAGAAGCGAGGGACGCACTCTGCGACATCGAAGATGAGAACGTCGTCGAGACTGCCGTGTCGTCGGTAGTGTGCTCGAAGGAGTTCGTTTAGGTCTGCACCACTTTTCGGTTCGAGATAGATTGTCGCCCCCGCTGGCTTGTCGTTCGTGAGCAGCGCGGTCATCGCAGCCGTTGTTTTCCCCGACCCGGTACTCCCCGCCCAGACGATGTGTCGTGACTGTAACTCGTGTGGTAAGATGAGCGGCTCCTCTGTCACCACGCCATCCTGTGTGACCGGGTGACCGAGCGTCATCCCCGCACCGGTGTACTTCGCGAGTACGTTGCCGGGTGGCCGGGGAAGTGCAGTCTGTTCTGAATCCCTCACACCGAGTGCACGCCGGGCGTCGGTCGTGAGCGCACTCCCGTCTGCGAGCAAAAACGACCCGAGTTCGCGTACGTCGGCGACGACCCACGGATACGCCGTCCGACCGATGCGCGGCATGAAGCGGTGATACCAGCGGCGGAACGGGTGGGGTTCGTGTGTCTGGATCGCTTTGAGCAGTCGCGTGCCCGCCGTCTCTCGGCCGGGTGTGTCTCGACCGTCACCGACGATGTACGGCTTGAAGTCGACGTACTCGGTGCCGACAGCAGCAAATGCGGTTGCGAGATCACGACAGACACTCGTTGCCGCCTCACGTCGGCGTGCTGTGGTCTCTGTGTCCTCGTCCACGGGGACGAAGACGACAGCCCGGAGCGAGAGGTCGAACGAGTGGTGGACGTCGCGTGCCTCGATCGCGTCGATGCGTTTCTGGACTTCGGGGTGGACACGGCGGCCGTACTGCCGGGAGACGGGGTCGTGTTCGGTCCGTCTGTAGTCGGGGATGTCTGGTTGTCGGTGCTGCTGTTGGTCAGGTTCGCCGAACCACGGCGCGATCCACGCCTGAAAAAAGCGCTGTCCCCAGGTGTCACGCTGCTCGACGAGTCGTATTGTGCGGTCCTCCCTGCTTCGTTGCCAGTTGTCCCGTGGCGTGACGAGGACGTCGAAGATGACCGGGTACGGGGTGCTCGTCAGCGTCTCGACGACGTTCGTGAGCGGGACACGACTGTTCTGTGCGTGTGTGTCTCCGTCGTCGAGAAACGCCGCAAAGGGCGTGAGTGCAGTCTGCCAGTCGAGCTTCCGGTCGCCGACCGCGCGGATCTCACACCCGACGAGTGTGTACTCGGTCGCGGTCGTGAGTGCCGTCTCGTCGATGTCCCCTGAAGACAGTTCGTAGGTGTTCGGAAGGGCGCTCCGGACCGTCCGTTGGAGCGGCACCGACTCGTCGGTCGACAGTGTGTACTGGACGGGAGTATCCTCTCCAGCGCCAGTCGTGAGCGTACACGAGAGTGTTGCGTCGGCACTCTGCAGTGCGTCGTGAAGCCCGATGAACCCGTTCGCTGCGGTCGCTGGTGTGATGGAATCCGTGCTCGGACAGAGTGTGTATCGACGGGGTGGTTCGGGGTCTGCCGTCGTGCGAGACCATAGCATGAAGCCTGCTCAGCAGACGTGTGTATAGCCGTATCGCTAGTTGTGGGTTGTGTGAACTGATCAAACGAAAGGAAAGTAGCGGTCGTCAATTTTTTGTGTTTGTCTACTTGTGAACACCGCTGCTACCTGATTCAAGGAGAGAGTCCCGGCGTTCACGGCGGGCGTGAATCCGACACTCTACTGCACAACCTACGTTCGACGCTTACTCCGGGGTATCCTCCCTGACTTTCTTCTCGCCTTCGAGTAGCAGCCCCTTCCACGTCAATCCACGGTGCTTCTTCAGTTCCTTCAACCGCTCGTACTGTTCGTCGTCGTCAAACTCGATGCGAACTTCGACCATACAATAACACATAAAACTCACACTTATGTGTGTTCGGATACAGCCAGTAGGTGATGAAGCGAACCAACACGTTCGAGGTGATTCCGCAGTCCGACGAGGACGAGGAGTTGCTTCGACGCCTGTTGGACGCTTCTGCCGCTCTCTGGAACGAAATCAACTACGAGCGCCGCGAACACTATGCCGACTCAGACGAAGACGTGTGGGAAATCAGTGAGTATCGCGGTCGCTACGGCGGAACACTCGGCGCTTCCACAGTTCAGCAAATCGAACGCAAGAACCGCCAAGCGTGGAAGTCGTTCTTCGCGCTCAAAGAGAAGGGCGAAGCCAACGGCAAACCCGGCTTCTGGGGTAACGCCGACGATGGACGAGAACTCCGCACGTACATCCGAAACACGTCATACTCCGTCGAGTGGAGTGAATATTCGCGGCTCGAAATTCTCGTCGGCAAAGACCTGAAAGATGAGTACGGACTTGGACACCGCGAGCGCCTCCGACTCGAAGTCCGTGGCGACCCAAACTGGAAGGAGTACGAGAAACAGGGACGGTTAGAGTTGTTCTACGACGAGCAAGCACAATCATTCAGGGCCGTTCAGCCAGTCACTATCGACGCTTCTCGACTGGCACAACCATTGGCTTCGGAAGAAGCCGCTCTGGACATTGGTGCGAACAACCTCGTCGCCTGCACAACCACGACCGGCCAACAATACCTATACGAAGGTCGTGACCTGTTCGACAGGTTCCGCGAAACGACGCGAGAAATCGCCCGCCTCCAATCACTCTTGGAGGACGGTCGGTACAGTAGTCACCGAATCCGACGCCTGTACGACCGGCGAACAAAACGTCGTGACCACGCCCAAGATGCTCTTGCCCGTGACCTCATCGAACGACTCTACGACGAAGGCGTCTCGACGGTGTACGTCGGGGCACTAACGGACGTGCTGGACACGCACTGGTCAGTGGAGACGAACGCGAAAACACACAACTTCTGGGCGTTCAGAGCGTTCGTGAACCGACTGGCGTGTACCGCCGAAGAATACGGTATGTCGGTCGAGGTTCGGTCGGAGGCGTGGACGAGTCAGGAATGTCCGAACTGCGGTTCCACGACAGACACGATTCGGCATCAGGATACGCTGACGTGTCCGTGTGGGTTTGAAGGACACGCTGACCTCACGGCGTCAGAGACGTTCTTGAGACGTCATCAGAACTCGGAGAGTTCTGACTGGCGAACGAGACGTTCAGCGTCTCGTCAACGGCAGACGACGGTACCACGGTCGATGGCACGGCCTGTCTGCCTCAAGTGGGACGACCATCACTGGTCAGAGTCACCACGCTCAGTTCCCAACGAGGAGCATACGAACCCGCAAGTTGCCTCCGTGGGTCGGTAAACCATACCCCCAGCGTGAGGAAACCTCGCCGTTCACGGCGAGGAGGATGTCATAGCCGACTGAGCTCCCCACGTCGTTCACGGTGCATGACCCCACCGAGGAATCGGCGTAGTTTGGCTACGAGTTCGGCCTCTGTCTCGTAGGTCTCGATTCGCAAATCCCACCGGACGGACGCTGACCGAATCATCGCACTCGTCACGTCGGTTTCGTGGACGAAGATCAATCGGTCACCGTGTGTCTCAGCCAGATTTTCGAGGATACTCCCGGCCTCTTCTCCGACGCCGAAGTTGTGACCTAGGAAGGGTAGGACGAACGCGGTCGCGTTGCTACACCGAGCGTATTCGATGCTCTGAGTCACTGCATCGATGTCGTCAGTGTCGACATCGACATCGAGTGCGAGAAAAGCGTTCACTCCCGGATCGGCTCTCAGTTCCCCTTGTACACGTCGCAAGAGTGCCTGGGCCGCGTTGATCTCGTCTTTGTTCTGAAAGAGCCGTCGTAACGGCCCGGGAAGCTCGTCGACGTCGATCTCGCGGCGTTCCTCCTCGCTCAGTACATAGTTGAGATTGAACGACTTGTACGGTCCCATCAGATAAAACAGAAATCGGTCGTACGTCACGCGCCCGAGACGGTCAGTGATCAACTCGCGCGTGATCTCGACGGTCATAGCCGTGTGTATTCGGTGTGAATATATAAAGTAGCGTGTTTTCGAGAAATACTGGCTTGAGAACGACTAAGCGTTTCCAACTCGTAGTACGAGGTACGATGGCGACCGATCAAACACGGGCGGTCAGCGGTGACACGCCGGAGGACCCTGAGGACCTCTTACCCGACGAGAGCGTCCTCAGCCTCGACGAGTACCTCGATATGCACGCCGCTGTCGGCCACCGGACCCGCTATGAAATCCTCTATCGGTTGGTCCACGGCGGTGAGATGAGTCCGAAAGAACTCGAAGCCGCACTCGATATCGACGACAGTACGCTCCACTACCACCTCAACAAACTCGTCGACGTCGGACTCGTCGAGAAGCGCCAGCGCACAGAGCGTGGGCAGGACGGACTGTACACGTACTATCGGGCGACCGTCTTCGGGAGCGTGACGCTCACCGATGGCGTAGACGAGTTGATCCGTGGCGAGCAGGCGTTCGAGGAGATGTACGACAGTTCGTACGACGGCACAACTGAATAGCCGACGAGAAAGGGTTGGAGATTATCGACCTCACCGTACAACCCGACCACATCCACCTGTTCGTCAGTAGTCCACCGAAGCACGCGCCGTCGCTTCTCGCCAATTGGTTCAAAGCCATCAGTTCGCGGAAGTACAATCACCGCTACGCCGACCACGACGGCGAGAAAATTAAGTGGGCACGCGGCTACTACGCAGGCACAGCAGGCCACGTTTCGAGCGAGACTGTTGAGAAGTACATCCAGTGTCAACAGAACTCATGAGTTCTGTTTGGCACGCGAGAAACACGGCGTGTTTCTCGGGACGTCACGAGGAGGACGAACAGTGACCGAACTCACCGA